>CAZMRP010000090.1:0-11583 GCA_964568275.1 uncultured Myxococcales bacterium | reverse complement strand
GTGGACGTCGTGGAGCCGTCGGTGCCGGCGGCGGAGGGCGACGCCGGGGCGTCCGGTCACGCGGAGGAGCCGGTCGAGGGCGAGGGGCCGACGGACGCGACGGCCGGGGTCGCGGAGGACGCCGGACGCCGGCGGGACGCGCGCACGCGCACGCCGCCGCCGATCGAGGAGCGCGACCTGCCGCCGTTCGTCGAGAAGAAGTAGTCGCTAGTCGGCGGCGCGTTCCTTCATCCCCTTGCCGACCCAGCCCTTGGCGACGGCGAGCAGGATCGGGGAGGTGATGGCGATGCAGCCGAAGATCAGCCACATCATCTCGGTGTTCTTCGGGCCGGTCTCGGGGCAGTACTGGTCCATCATCCAGCCCGAGTAGAGCGCGGGGACGAGCAGCTTGGTGAGGAACCAGGGGAGCTGCGCCACGCCCATGTAGACGCCGGTGCGGCCCTTGGGGGCGATCTCGGCGGCGTACTGCAGGAACCGCGGCTGCCACGTCGCCTCGCCGATCGTCATCACCAGCAGGTAGATCGCCAGGGTCCAGGGATAGGGGCCGACGGCGAGGACGAAGGCCGGCAGCGCCATCACGGCGGTGCCGACGATCATCATCTGGTAGACCTTCGCCTTCTGCGTCAGCGCGGCGATGATCGGCACGGCGATGAAGATCAGGATCGGGTTGGCGTTGGCCGCGATCTCGAAGTACTCGCCGATCCACCCCTCGAAGGAGCGGTTGATGTACTGCGGCAGGATCAGCCAGTTGTAGGTGAACAGCGTCTGCACCGGGATCAGCGCGAAGATGAAGAAGAAGAACCGCGCGTCGGCCAGCGGATGGCGGGCCAGCCAGCGGACGGCGACCGGCCAGAACGTCGCGGCGACCCAGGCCGCGCCGATGCCGGCGGCGACGTAGTAGCTCACGGGCGGGTCGACCCGCCAGATCACGGCGCCGATCACGGCGACCACCAGGCCCCACAGGTGGAGCGGAATGCGCGTCGGCTCGCCGTCGGCCGGCGCCGCGGCATCCTTCGAGCCTTCCTCCGGGGCCGGCTCCTTCTTGTTCGCCTCCTGCTCCTCGGTCTTGAGCCGCGCGGTCTCGGCCTTCGCCTCGGCCACCGCCTTGTCGACCGTCTTGCGCGTCAGGATGAACACGGTGGCCAGCAGCGCGACCGCGGTCAGGGCGGTGTAGACCCAGAAGGTGCCGGGGATCCCCAGCCCCGCGAACTCGTCCTCGCGCAGCAGGAAGGCGAAGGTCGGGATCCAGCCGCCGAGGTTCATCAGCGCGTAGAGCATGGCGAAGGCCATGCCCGCGGTCTTCGGCGTCGTGAACTGCCGCACCGCCGCGTAGGCCGCCGGCTGGTACATGCCGTAGCCGATCACGACCAGCAGGATCCCGCCCATCGTCACCAGGTGCAGCGGCGACCACAGCCCCGCCGGCTCCAGGCCGAGCACCGTCGGGGCGGCGGAGATCAGGACGCGCCCGGCCAGCAGCAGGATGAAGGCCGAGATCAGCGCGAAGCGCACCCCCTTCTTGTCGGCGACGAACCCCAGCACGAACATCGAGATCGTGATCCCGGCGGTGAGCACCATCACCATGCTGTGCGAGGACTCGTCCGGGTGCGGCACGCCCTGGAAGATGAAGTCCGAGAAGTGCATCGCCAGGTAGCCCAGCATGCCGAAGTAGACGAGCCCCTCGAGCATGTAGGCCAGGTTGACGCCCCACAGGGCGCGCGGGGCGTGGATCAGGTCGATGAACGGCTGGACCAGCTCGCGCCCGGGGCTCTTCTTCGGCGGCGTGGGGTCCGGCGGGGTCGCCTCCGCCCGCGGCTCGCCTGTCGCCTCAATCGTCCCCCCGCCGTCCTCTGCGGGCACGGACTGCGGTGCGGGTTGCGGGTCGCCTGCGGTTCCGTCGTCGTCGCGTCGTGCGTCGTCGCTCATCGTCGTCGCTGCTCCTCGAGGTCCGGGCCGTCGTCCCGTGGCGGCCCGACCGGCGCCACGGTACAGCGTCGGGCGGCGCGTTGTCCACGGCGGTCAGGGGGTGCCGAAGGGATTGGCCAGCGGCGCCCGGGCGTCGGTTCCGGGGGGCCGGCCGCCGTCCGCCGCCGCGGCGGTCGTGCCGGCGTCCGGGGCGGTCCGGCCGCGTTCCATGCGCACGGTCAGCGTGAGGCCCTCCGCGGGCACGAACCGCAGCTCGAACGTCCGGTAGCCCGGCGCCGCCACCCGCAGCAGGCGCTCCACGCCGTCGTCCGGCAGCTCGAACTCCCGTTCGACGGCCGCTTCGTCGACCGTGGCCCGTGCGCCGCGGGGCAGGTTTCGCAGGCGCATGGCGACCGACGGTGGTGCGGCGTCGATGTCCGGCGCGTCCTCGACCTCGGCCGGCGGGTCGGCGTCCGTCGTGCCGTCCGGCGCCGTCCCGGCATCCGGTCCGTCACCGGCGGTCGCGTCCGGCGTCGTCGTCCCGGTGGTCGCCGCGTCGACGGCCGGTCTCGCGTCGTCCCGGGTCGCGTCCGGGCCCGGGTCGGCGTCCGGGCCGGGGAAGATCGCCACGCGCGCGCCCTGGGTCTCGACGCCGAGGTTCGGGGGCGGGCGCGACTCGCCGTCCCGGTCGGAGAGGGCGATCAGCAGCGCGGCGATCGAGGCCGCGACGACGGCGGCGGCGATCACCAGCAGCAGGAACAGCGCGCGGCGCGGCAGGACCAGCGCGGTGTGGCCCGGCGGAATCGAGTCCGGGCGCAGGCCGACGTGGGACGGGCGGCGTTCCCCGGGCGGCGTCAGCCGCAGTCCGGGTTGCGAGGGCTCCTTGCCCGGCGGCGCATGGGACGGCCGCGTCGACACCCGCACCGGCGTCAGCGCCGGGTGGCCGCCGGTGGTCCGGATCAACGCCGCGTCGGAGCCGGGCGGCTGGGACGGGCGGGGCGTGATCCGCGGTTGGACCGCCGGGAACCGGCCGGTGCGGGGTGACGGCGGTCCACCGGGCGGCGTCGGGGGCCGGGGGGTGATGCGCGGCGGCGTCGAGTGTCGGGCGGCGAGGTGGGCCGGCGTGGTGCGCGGCGGTCCGACCGGGTCCGTCATGCCCGGCGCCAGCTCGGGCACCCGGGCCGCCAGCTCCTCGAGGCGGCGGATCGAGGACGGGCCGTCCTCGTTCAGCAGCGAGGCTTCCTCCTCCGGCGTCAGCATCCGCACCGCGATCATCTCGGCGCGCAGCGGCCGCAGCGCCTCGGCGAACTCGAGCGCCGTCCCGTAGCGCTCGTCGCGCTTGCGTTGCGTGGCGGTCTGCACGACGTACTCCAGGGCCGGGGGAATGGACGGCTCGAGCGCGCGCAGCGACGGGAACGGAGTCGACAGCACCTTGGTCAGGATCTCCTCGGACGACTGCCCGGTGAACGGCAGCTCGCCCGCGATCATCTCGAACAGCATCACGCCGACGGCGTAGATGTCGCTGCGGGCGTCGATGTCCGCCGACCCGCGCGCCTGCTCGGGCGACATGTAGTACGGCGTGCCCATCACCGTGCCCTGGCCGGTCTGGCGCAGTGCGGCGGGGCCCTCGCGGGCCAGCCGGGCGATGCCGAAGTCGATCAGCTTGGCCCACGGCTCGCCCCCCGGGCCGCGCACCAGCACCACGTTCTCCGGCTTGAGGTCCCGGTGGATCACGCCGGCGCGGTGCGCCGCCGCCAGCGCGTCCAGCACGTGCATGCAGACGCCGACGGCCTGGTCCTGCGGGAGCTTCTTGCGGCGCAGCAGCACGTCGGACAGGCTCTCGCCCTGCAGCAGCTCCATCATCAGGTACGGCGTGCCGTCGTCGAGCCGACCGATGTCGAAGACCTGGACGATGCCGGGGTGCCCCGCCGCGCTGGCCGCGCGCGCCTCGAGGAAAAAGCGCTTCACGACGTCGGGGTAGTTCGCGTATTCGCGCTTGAGCACCTTGAGCGCGAAATGCTGGCCGATCTCCTCGTGGACCGCCTCGTAGACCTCGGAGACCCCGCCGCCGCCGATCCGTCCGGCCACGCGGTACTTGCCGCCGACGAGCTGTCCCACCAGGTCCGCCATGCGACCCGCCATGCTGCTGCGTTCTCGCGCCGGACGCAAGGGTCTCGCGACCGCCCGGCGACCGCCGCCGGCCGGTGCCTACCGCCGTCGCGGTCGCTCGGGCTCCTCGCCGACCTCCGTTTCGGCCAGGTCGGCGGTCGTCACGGCGCCGCTGCCGAACTTGTCGGTCAGGCGGTCGAGGGCCGCGTTGAGCCGCGCCGCCGGCCGGGTGCTCGCCGCGAACAGCCCGAGCTGTCCCTGCTCCGTCGTCAACTCCTGCCCCGCCACGCCGGTGAGCCGCACCGGCGTCCCGGGCGCCAGCCGCTCCAGCAGCTCGCAGGCCGTCCGGTACAGGGTCTGGCCGTCGTCGGTCGGTGCCTCGAGCGTCGTGCGGCGGGTGACGAGGCGGAAGTCGGAGAATTTCACCTTGAGCTGCACGGTGCGGGCGCGCAGGCCGGCACGTCGCAGCCGGCGGCCGACGCGCAGGGCCTGCGAATGGACGCGCGGCCGCAGTGCATCCAGCCCCGCAAGGTCCTCCTCGAAGGTGTCCTCCGCCCCGACGCTCTTGGCTTCGTGGTCCGGGACCACCTCGCGCTCGTCGATGCCGCGGCTCAGCTCCCACAGGTCGCGTCCGGAAACGCCGAGCCGTCGTTCGAGCGCCTGTGGATCGGTCGCGGCGATGTCGCCGATGGTCCGGAGGCCGAGTCCCCGCAGGTGCTCCTCGGTCTTGGGCCCGACACCCCACAGGCGGCCGACGGGGAGCTGCGCGAGGAAGGCGACCGTCTCGTCGGCGGGCACCTCGAGCTGTCCGTTCGGCTTGGCGAGGTCCGAGGCGATCTTGGCCACGAACTTCACGGCGGCGATGCCGGCCGAGGCGGTCAGGCGCACCTCGGCGGCGATCCGCTCGCGGATCCGCCGGGCGATCTCCGCCGGCGCGCCGAACAGCCGCAGGGAGCCGCCGACGTCGAGGAACGCCTCGTCGAGCGACAGCGGCTCGACCAGCGGCGTGAAGCTCTCGAAGATCGCGAACACCTGCTCGCTGGCCTCGACGTACGCCTCGTGGCGCGGCGCGACGACGATCGCCTGGGGCGCCTGCCGGACCGCCTGGACCATCGGCATCGCGGAGCGGACGCCGAACGGGCGGACCTCGTAGGAGGCGGCGACGACGACGCCGCGCGTGGGGTGTCCGCCGACGATCACCGGCTTGCCGCGCAGCTCGGGATGGTCGCGCTGCTCCACGGAGGCGTAGAACGCGTCGAGGTCCACGTGGAGGATGGCGCGGGGCATCGGGCCATCCTACCGCGGATTGCCGGTGGGCGGGCCATCGTCGGGCGGCTTCAACTCGTCGAAACAACCGGGCGATCCGACCGCCCTTCCCCTGCCCCGCCGTCGTGGATAGACTCCGCCGCCGTGCGCGTCCTGGGAACCGTGGTGGTGCTCGCGCTCGCCGTCTCGTGCGGCATCGTCGGGGTCTGCGAGCAGGACCCGGACCTCGGGGGCGGGGCGGCACCGCGGATGGCGGGGACCGCGCAGCCCGCGCTCGAGGACCACGGCGACGTCGCGGTGTCGTGGGAGGGGCCGGACGGCGGGGTCGGCGACGGCGGGGCGGGGGAGGGGGGCGAGGCGCGCCTGCTGTCCACCGGTCTGGTGCCGGGCATCTCGGCCTACGAGAAGATGAACGTCTTCGAGCGGCCGGACTACAACTCGGCGCGGATCGGCTACGTGCGGCGCGGCGTGCGGGTGCTGGTGCGGGGGCCGGTGGACGCGCCGCCGTGCGGCGACACCGGGCAGCTCTGGTTCCAGCTCGAGGAGGGGGGCTACGTCTGCGCGGGGAAGGGGCTGCTGATCGGCGCGCCGCTGTCGGCCTACCTGTACGTGCCGCCGCCGCCGGACTTCGACAAGCCGGCACCGTACCGCTACGCGCGGGTGCGCCGCAACCGCACGCCGGTCTACAAGCGGCTGCCGACGCGCGAGGAGGTGCAGGAGGTCCGCGACTTCCTGTTCCCGCCGCCGCCCGACGCGGGGCTCGACGGGGGCCCGGACGGCGGCGGCGTCGCGGACGAGGACGCGGGGCTGGTCGAGCCGCCGCCGGTGGTGGACGACCTGGGGGACCTCGGCGAGGGGGTGCCGGCGCCGCCGCCGGTCGAGACGCCGGCCCCGCCGTCGGACAGTCCCGACGCCGGCACGACCGACGCGGAGCCGGAGGACGCGGGCTTCTCGGACGCCGACCGCGAGCTGCTGCAGCGCGGGCCGCGGCACCGGCTGCTGGTGCGCGTGCTGATGTCCGGCTTCACCGTCGCGCTGGCGGGCCTGGAGCGCCACGACGGGCGCAGCTGGTACCGGACGCTGGACGGCGGCTTCGTCGATGACGACGCGATCGGGATGATCGACGTCCGCGACGAGCGGATCGGCCGGCCGCTCGACGCCACGACCACCCTGCCGGTCGGGATCGTCACCGGCCGCTCGGCGCGGGTCTACGCCAGGAACGACCGGGAGGAGATCGTCCCCGAGGGGACGCTGGGCAAGTTCGCCTCGTTCGCCATCGTCGGCGAGGAGCGGCGCGGGGAGCGGCGCTTCTGGGCCACGGCGGAGGGCAAGTACGTCTCGCACCAGCGGGGCATCGTGGTGGTGGAGAAGCTCGAGCCGCCGCGCGCGGTCGGCCAGTGGGACAAGTGGATCGTGGTCGACCTGACGTTGCAGACGCTGACCGCGTACGAGGGACCGGTGCCGGTGTTCGTGACGCTGGTCTCGTCGGGCAAGGAGGGGTTCGAGACGCCGCGCGGGGTGTTCCGGATCCTGGCCAAGCACGTCTCGAATCCGATGGACGACTTCGCGCTGGGCGAGCCGTACGCCATCGACGAGGTGCCGTACGTGATGTACTTCCAGCAGAACGTGGCGCTGCACGGGGCGTTCTGGCACCGCGGGTTCGGGGCGGTGCGCTCGCACGGCTGCGTCAACCTGACGCCGAACGACGCGCACTGGCTGTTCGACTGGGTCCATCCGTTCCGGCCCGAGGGGTGGTACGGCGTGTACGCGACCGACACCGACCCGGGGACGATCGTCTGGGTGCGCAAGTCCGAGCCGCGCGACTGAGCGCGGGCCCGGAGAGGAGCCGACGATGCGAACGACGCTCGCGTTGTGCCTGGTGCTGTCCGCCCTGCCGGGCTGTCGCAAGGACGGGGGCCGGCCGGTTCCGGGGACGGCGGTGGTCGACCGCAGCGACGGGGCGCTGCCCGAGCTGCGGGCGCTGCGGGTCGCTCCGGGCGAGCTGGTGCTCGACGGGAAGCTCGACGAGCCGGCCTGGGGCCGGACCGGCACCACCGACGCCTTCGTTTCCACCGGGAGCGGGGCACCGGAGCCCGGGTCGCGCGTGCAGGCGGCGGCGTGGGTGGCGTGGGACGACGAGCGGCTGTACGTCGCGGCGCGGATCGAGGAAGTCGACCCGGTGGCGGGCTGCGACCCGGCGGCCGAGGATCCGCACGTCTGGGAGCGCTCGTCGGGGCTGGAGCTGATGCTGCAGCCGGGGGACCCGGGCGACAACCGCGAGTACTACGAGATCCAGCTCGACCCGGGCCGGGCGCTGTGGGCCACGGCGTTCGACGACTACAACCGGCCGATCACCGACGGGCCCGCGGGCCGGCGGTTCGGGCGGCAGGAATGGAGCCCGGCGGTCGAGTCGGGCGTGCAGGTCGACGCGGCCGCGGGGAACTGGACGCTGGAGTTCGCGCTGCCCTGGGCCGACGTCCGTTCGACGCGCACCGCCGTGCCGCCGCGCCCGGGGGACGTGTGGCGGATGAACTTCTACAGCTTCCGCGACGGGCAGGCCGACGCGCTGGCCTGGTCGCCGATCCGGGGCGAGGGGAACTTCCACTTCGCGGGGCGCTTCGGCCGCGTGATTTTCGACGGGGGGAACGCGGCGCGCTAGGATGGCCGTCGCGAAAGGAGAACGAGTTGGCATCGATCACCGTGGATTTCGAGGGCCATCGCGTGCAGCTCCCGGCGGGCGCGAAGATCACCGAGCTGACCGGGCGGCGGACCCACCCGCGCGGAATGCCCGTGGCGGCGCTGATGAACCAGCGCCTGGTCGGGCTGGAGCAGGAGCTGGTCGACGGCGCCACCGTCCAGGTGCTGACCAAGGACGACGCCGAGGGGGCGCGGATCGCCCGGCGCTCGGTGTGCCTGGTGCTGTACGAGGCGTTCCGGCTGGCGGCGCCCAAGGCCCGGGTGGTCTGCGGCCAGTCGCTGGGGCAGTGGTACTACTTCGACGTCGAGGGGGCGGACGAGCCGCTGCCGGAGCTGGTGGAGCGGGTGCGGGCGGAGATGGGCCGGCTGCGCAGCGAGGATCTGCGGTTCGAGTCGGCGCGGGTGCCGACCGAGGAGGCGATCCGCCTGTTCCAGGCCGAAGGGCGCAAGGACCGGGTGGCGCTGCTGCAGACCTGGTGGCACGAGTCGCTGCGGCTGGTGCGCGCGGGGGGCTACACCGACATCAAGCATGGGCCGACCGTGCCGAGCGCCGGGTACCTGCCGCCGTTCGCGCTGCATCCGTACCCCCCGGGCTTCGTGCTCGGCTTCGGCACCCGCGGCTGCACGCTGCAGGAGCTCGACGAGCCCCCGCCGCCCGCGCCGGGGATGCTCGGCATCTACCAGGAGACCAAGGCCTGGAACCGGGTGCTCGGGGTGGCCAACGTGGGGGACCTCAACCGCGTCTGCACCACCA
Source organism: uncultured Myxococcales bacterium (assembly GCA_964568275.1). Lineage (GTDB taxonomy): Bacteria > Myxococcota_A > Polyangia > DRWM01 > JAAZOP01 > JAAZOP01. The sequence continues at coordinate 2,855 of CAZMRP010000090.1, read as the reverse complement.
ACGCCTATCGCGACGTGATCTCGGTCGCCGAGGGGTTCCACGAGAAGAAGATCACGGTGATTGCCGACGCGATCAACGCGCGGCGCGACCGGGTGAAGCTGATCCTGGTGGCCGGACCGTCGTCCTCGGGCAAGACCACCTTCACCAAGCGCCTGGCCGTGCAGCTCCAGGTGATCGGCCTGCGGCCGGTGGCGGTGTCGGTCGACGACTACTACATCGACCGCGAGCGCACGCCGCTCGGCGAGGACGGCAAGCCCGACTTCGAGGCGCTCGAGGCGGTGGACCTCGAGCTGTTCAACGAGGACCTGCGGCGGCTGTTGCGGGGCGAGGAGGTGCACACCCCGCGCTACGACTTCGTCTCCGGGCGGCGGGCGGACCCCTCGCGCTGGCGCACGCTGCGACTGCAGGAGGGGGACGTGATGATCGTGGAGGGGATCCACGGTCTGAACGAGCGGCTGACGCGGGCGGTGCCGGCGGAGGCGAAGTTCCGGATCTACGTCAGCGCGCTGACCCAGCTGTCGCTGGACGACCAGAACCGGCTGTCGACGGCCGACGCGCGGCTGCTGCGGCGCCTGGTGCGCGACCGGCTGTACCGCGGGCACACGGCGGCGACGACCATCGCCACCTGGCCCAACGTGCGGCGGGGCGAGGAGAAGCACATCTTCCCGTTCCAGGAGTCGGCGGACGTGATGATGAACACCGCGCTGGTCTACGAGACGTCGGTGCTCAAGACCTACGCCCAGCGGTTCCTGCTCGAGGTGCCGATGGACCATCCGTCGTTCCCGGAGGCCTACCGGCTGCTGAAGTTCCTCGAGATGTTCGTGCCGATCTTCCCCGACCGCGTGCCGCAGAACTCGATCCTGCGCGAGTTCATCGGCGGCTCGATCTTCCACTACTGAGGGGCCGGCGGGCGGGCGCCTCGACCTTCGGCGCGCTCCCGCGCGCTCCGGCCTCGTCGGCCGCCCCGCCGGGGCAGCGCAGCTGCAGCAGCGCAGGTTGCCGGGTGCGCGAGGGCCGGGTACTCTACCGGGCGAGGAGGTGCGCATGGGCCGGACGACGTTGTGGCTGGTGGGGCTCGTGGGGCTGGCGGGGTCGGCGGCGTGCGCGCCCGCCGCCGACGACGTGATGCCGCCGCGCGACGTGCCGCGGGACGACGCGGCCGACGTCGTCGACTCGCGCTGCGGGCCGGGCGGCGAGTGCGAGGACGCCTACCTCAGCTGCTGTCCGAGCGGCTGCGTCGATCTGACCTCGGACCTGTTCAACTGCGGCGAGTGCGACTACGAGTGCGAGCTCAACGAGGAGTGCCAGGCCAGCCGGTGCTTCACGCCGGAGTGTTTTCCCGAGTGCGCGGCGCGGCAGATCTGCTGCGACGGCGACTGCGTCGACCCCAGCACCGACAACCTCAACTGCGGCCGCTGCGGCTACGCGTGCGAGGACCCGCTGCGCTGCCTGGGCGGGGTCTGCCTGTGCGGCACGGGCGCCACGGCGCGGATGTGCGGGCCGACCGAGACCTGCTGCCCGGCGGGTTGCGTCGATACCTCGACCGACCGCAACAACTGCGGCGCCTGCGGCAACGTCTGCAACCTGGAGTGCGTCGCGGGGCAGTGCCGTTGCGGCGAGACCGTCTGCCCGCCCGGCTGGGCCTGCTGCGACCCGGACCGCAGCGAGTGCTTCGACACCCGGAACGACATGGACCACTGCGGCAACTGCGACACCAAGTGCGAGGCGCGCCGGGCCGATTCGTGCACCGACGGCCAGTGCATGTGCGGCCCGACCCTCCAGTGCTCCGCCGGCACGCCGTATCCGCTGTGCACGGTCAGCATGGGCATGGCGCCCGAGCGCTGCTGCCGGGGCGAGTGCGAGGTGATCGATGACGGCCACTGCGAGGCCTGCGGCCGGGCCTGCACCTTCGGCCTGGACTGCCAGGGCTCCGCCCACTGGACCGGCGTCTGCACCTTCTCCTGCGAGGTCCCCGAGTAGCCCGCCCGCGTCGCCCGCCCGGTTGACAAGGTAGCTACCGGAAGCTACCTTGAGCGCATGCGGACCGTCGGACTCAAGGTGCTGAAGAACAGGTTGAGCGAGTACGTGCGGGCGGCCGAGGCCGGCGAGACCGTCCTGATCTCCGACCGGGACCGGGTGGTCGCGGAGCTGGTGCCCCCGAGCGACGCGCGCGCCCCGCGCGTCGCCGACGTGCTGCTCGCCGAGCTCGTCCGCAGCGGCCTGCTGACGCCGGCCCTGCGACCGCCGGGACGCCCGCCGGCGACGGAGCCCGTCGCGTCGTGGGCCGAGCTGGCGGCCGAGCTGGCGGCCCAGCGGGCGGACCGATGATCTACGTCGATACCTCCGTCGTGCTCGCGCAGCTCCTGGCGGAGGACCGCAAGCCGGACGCGGCGCTCTGGCAGCAGCCGCTGGTTTCCAGCCGGCTGCTGGAGTACGAGGTCTGGACGAGAATCCACGGCCGGGGCCTCGAACGGTCGCACGGGGAGGCGGTCCGGGTGCTGCTGGGCGCGATCTCGTTCCTCGAGCTGTCGCCGCTCGTACTGGGCCGCGCGCTCGAGCCCTTCCCCCTGCCGGTCCGCACGCTGGACGCCCTGCATCTGGCCTCCGTGGCCTTCCTGCGGGAGCGCCGCGCGCCCGTCGCGCTCCCGACGTTCGACGACCGGAAGATCCCGGCGTTCGTCTACCGGCCGGCAGCCGCGAAATTTCCGGGCAAGCGCCCGGTGCTGATCGAGATCCACGGCGGACCCGAGGCCCAGTTTCGACCCGGCTTTCTGGGACGGCTCAACTACCTGATCAACGACCTGGGCCTCGTGCTGATCATGCCCAACGTGCGAGGGTCGGCAGGCTACGGCAAG
>CAZMRP010000089.1:0-11720 GCA_964568275.1 uncultured Myxococcales bacterium | reverse complement strand
GCGGACGCCGGCCCGACCGGCGACGCCGGCGAGGCGGCCGTGCCGGCTCCGCCGCGCGATGGCCCCGTGCCGCCCGCCGCCCAGAGTCTCGTCGACCGTGCCCTGCGCAACCTCCAACAGCGCATGGCCCTCGGTTCCACCGACGAGATCCGCATCGTCTCGGTGGAGGAGGTCGAATGGGGCGACACCAGCCTCGACTGCCCCGACCCGGAGATGAACTACCGTCGCGAGACCACGCCGGGATTCCTGATCCTGCTCGAGGCGGCGGACCGCACCTACGAGTACCACGCCGACACCGCCTACTCGATCCTGCTGTGCAAGGACGGCCGGCCGGTGCGTTCGGGCCGCTGACGCCGCCGCCCGGCGGGCCGTCCGGTTGCACCGGTTGACGGGACACGACTGCGCGGCGGAGGTTCAGGGCGTCGCCGCCGCCCACGGACAGCCGAACCGCGACTGCACCGCCCACAGCAGGAACGGCTGCTCCTCGAACCGCAGCTGCGGTCGCTCCTCGAGCGGCGTCGTCGGGTCCCCCCGCTCCCACGCCGCGACCCGCAACGCCAGGGTCCCCGTCGTCGGGATGCCGAACGCGTGCTCGGCGGCGACGCGGAACGTGTAGCCCTCGAGATACGAGAACACCCCGTGCCCCCGGCCGCGATACTCGAGCGACACCGTCAGGCGGTGTCCGCCGGTCGTCACCGGACCGTCGTGGACCAGCACCGGCTCGCGGGCGTCGAGCGAGCGTTCCGGGTCGTGGCAGGTCCACAGCGGTACGCCGTCCAGTGCGATCTCGGCACGCACCAACAGGAAGGTCGATGACAGACCGTCCTCGAAGGTGACGATCAACCGCCCGGCGACCCCGCCCGAACCGCTCGGCTCCACCGGTGAGCGCGGCGCGCAACCGGCGCCCAGCGCCACGACCAGCAGCCCGACCGCGACGCGCCCGGCTCTTCCTCGACGGTGTGTTCGGTGCATGCCGGGATCGTATCCGGTCGACCGGCGGACGCAAGCCGCGCCGCCGGTCACGGGATCGGCGGGGCGGTCGGGGCGGTCGGGGCGGTCGGGACGGCGGGGCGGCGGTGGAGGAACTCGGGCTACGCGTCGGACAATTCGCGCACCAGCAGGTCGGCCAGGGCCGTCGCGGTGCGCGGGTCCAGGTCCAGGGCGCCGTCGGACGAGGCGGGCTGCACCCGCAGCGTCACCAGCTTCTGCAACTCGGTCACCCGCAGACCCTGGATGTCGCTGCCCGGCCGCCGCTCGACCGACCCCGGCAGCCGGCCTTGATCGACCGGCTCGAGCACGAACACGCGGTCGTGCTCCGCCGCCTCCTGCTGCACCAGCGACTGGGAGAGCTCCCGGCGCCCCAACGCCACGTGCAGCGGAAGACCGCGGGCCGCGAGGGCGTCGAGGAGCCGGCGGCCGACCCCCTCGCGCTCGCGCAGCACTCCGGGCGCCGCCAGCAGCGACACCTTGTGGCCGAGGCGGTTCACGACCCGCACCGCGCGCAGCTCCGGCGGCAGCGGCCCCGCCTGCGGCGCCGGCTCGATCCGCGGCGTCGGCGGCCGATACGCCGACACCACGATGTCCAGCAGCTCGTCCGCCTGCACCGGCTCCACCGTGTGGTACATCACCCCCGCGACCAGGTAGTCCCGCTCCAGCTCCGGGGTCGGCACGTCGAGCGCGGCGATGCGCAGGTCGGGCAGCTCCCCGGCCAGCGCCTGCACCAGCGCGGGTCCGGCGGCGCCGAGGCTGCGGGCGTCGACCAGTGCCAGGGCCGCGTTGCCGTTCCAGGCGGCCTCCAGCGCCGCCTCGACGGTGTTCACCGAGGAGACCGTGCACCCCAGCCGCCCCAGCCGATCGGTCAGGCTGCGGGCCCGCGCCGCGTCGCCGGCCGCCACGATCACCTCGCGCACCCGGCCCGCCGCGACGTCCTCGGCCAGCCGGTGCGGCCGCACCCGCACGAACCATGAGCCGACGCACGGGTCGTCCGCCAGTCGGCCCGGCTTCCCGCGCAGCGCCTCGTTCACCTCGACCACCGTCCCGCCGAGCGGCGACGGCACGACCCGCCGCTCGCTCCCCGGCAGCCGCAGCTCCGCCAGCGGCAGTCCGAGGTGCAGTTCGTCGCCGACCCGCGGCAGCACCAGCTCCTCCGTCCGCGCCGCGTCCTCGCTCGCCACCACCGCGCCGATTCGCGCCGTCCCGTCCGCGTCGACCCGGAACCACGCCTCGTCGACGTACCGGTAGAGCACCGACTCGACCGCCCCCGGCTGCGCCGCCGCCTCCGGTGCCGCCGCCTCCGCGGGCGCCGCCGGCCGCTCGGCCGGCACGATCCGTCCCACGACCCGCGCGATCTCGTCCGGCGTGAACGGCTTCGGCACGAAGTCCTTCGCCCCCAGCCGCATCGCCTCCACCGCGTTCGTTACGCTCGAGTAGCCCGTGATGACCACCACCGGGGTCTGGCGCTGCCGCTGCCGCAGCTCCCGCAGGAACTCCAGCCCGTCCATCTCCGGCATCCGCAGGTCGAGCAGGATGGCGTCGTAGTCGCGCGTCGTCGCCATCGCCAGCCCCTCGTCCGAGCTGGTGCTCGTCTCCACACCGTACCCCCGTCCCTCGAAGATCCGCGAGCAGCTCATGCACACCACCGGCTCGTCGTCCACCACCAGCAGCTTCGGGACCGCGCTCATCTCCGTTCTCCTTTCGCCCCCGAATCCTCGCTCCCCTCCGGGAAGTGCCGGGAACGTGCCACGGGAAGTCGTTCCCTGGACGATGTGCCTGTGTAGTAATTACAGCGTTTTGCAGTTCAAGCGATCGCGCCGGGAGGCTTGTTTCGGCGGCGAGGTGTACGATTTCTTCGTACAGTGTATCGGTTGTCCTAGTCGTCTTCCGAGCCGATCCCGTGCTTGCGCAAGAGGGCGTGGAAGTTGGTCCGCAGCATGCCGACGTCCTCGGCGGCGCGGGTGACGTTGCCGTCGGTGCGTCCGAGCGCCTCGAGGAGGAACCGTCGTTCGAGATCGTCGATCGTCGCCTCGCGGACCTCGCGCTTGAACTGCTTGAACTCCTCCCAGGTGCGCGGGAGCGGCGTGCCCTGTCGGGACGGCAGGCCCGGTCGGAGCTCGGGCGGCAGGTGATGCGGCTCGATGCGCTCCGCGTCGCACAGGATCGCCAGCCGCTCGACGATGTTCTTCAGCTCGCGCACGTTGCCCGGCCAGGCGTACACCTCGAGGGCCGCGAAGGTCTCCGGGGTGAAGCCCTCGGCCTTGACCGGGTTGTGGCGCCGGAACCGCTCGAGGAAGGTCAGGGCCAGGCGAGGGACGTCGTCGGCGCGTTCCCGGAGCGGCGGGACGGTGACCGGCACGACGTTGAGCCGGTAGAACAGGTCCTCGCGGAACTTCCCCTCGCGGACCAGCTGCGCCAACTCGCGGTTGCTCGCCGCCACCAGGCGGATGTCGACCTCGCGTTCCGCCGTGTCGCCCACGCGCCGAACCATCCGCGTCTCGAGCACCCGCAGCAGCTTGCCCTGCGTCTCGAGGCTGATGTTCGACACCTCGTCGAGGAACAGCGTGCCGCGATGGGCGGCCTCGAACAGTCCCTGCTTGGTGGCCACGGCGCCGGAGAACGAGCCCTTGACGTGGCCGAACAGCTCGGACTCGAGCAGCGTGGGCACGAGCGCGCTGCAGTCGCAGGCCAGGAACGCCTGGTCGCGTCGCGGGCTCAGGCGGTGGATCGCCCGCGCCACCATCTCCTTGCCGGTGCCGCTCTCGCCCAGCACCAGCACCGTGCTGTCGGTGGGCGCCACGCGCCGGAGCAGGCGGAACACCTCCTCCATCGGACGGCTCGCGCCGATCATCCCCTCGAAGGAACCCTCGCTCGCCAGCTGCTCGCGCAGCACGGCGTTCTCCCGGATCAGCTTCGAGCGTTCGAGGACCCGTTCGACGACGACCGACAGCTCGTCGGGCGTGAAGGGCTTGCTGACGTAGTCGGTGGCGCCGAGTTTCATCGCGTCGACGGCGTTCTGCACCGTCGAGTAGCCGGTGATGATCACCACCTCGGAGCGGACGCCGGCGCCCCGCAGCTGCCGCAGCACCTCCAGCCCGTCCATCCCGGGCATCATCACGTCGAGCAGCACGAGGTCGTAGTCGCCCTGGAGGGCGACCTCGAGCCCCTCCCTGGGGTCCTGGCGCGATTCCACGCTGTGGCGCCGTCCCAGGATCCGGCTGCAGCTCAGGCAGACCACCGGCTCGTCATCGATCACCAGGATGCGGTGGCGGGCGTCCCCCGGGTCGGGCCGAGCGTCGTTCACGACGGCGTGCCTCCTTCGCCCGCGGGCTCGGGCGCGGCGAGCGGCAGCAGGATCGTGAAGGTCGCCCCGCGCCCCTCCTCGCTCTCGACCTCGATCACCCCGTGGTGCTGCTGGACGATCCCGTAGCTCACGCTGAGGCCGAGGCCGGTCCCGGACCCCACCGGCTTGGTGGTGAAGAACGGCTCGAAGATGTGGTCCAGCACCTCCTGCTTGATGCCGGTGCCGGAGTCCGTGATCGAGACCCAGGCGCGGCCGTCCCGCGCGCCGGTGGCGATCGTCAGCGTCCCGCCGCCGGCCATCGCCTCCGCCGCGTTGAGCAGCAGGTTGAGCAGGACCTGCTGGAGGCGGTTGCGATCCGCGGCCACCGGCAGCTCCTCCGGGTGGTAGCGCTCCGCCAGCGCCAGCTTGACGAAGGCCTTCTGCCGCCGCACGAGGTCCAGCGACTGCCGGACCACCTGGCCCAGGTCGAGCGTTCGCAGCTGCATCGGCGACTCGCGGGCGAAGTCGAGCAGTCCGCGGACGATCTCGCGCACCCGCGTCGTCTCGCGGATGATCACCTCCAGCGACTGGCGGTCCTCGTCGTCGAGGTTGGTCTTCTCGCGCATCAGGTGCGCGAAGGTCAACACCCCGGTCAGCGGGTTGTTCACCTCGTGCGCCACGCCGGCCGCCAGCCGGCCGACCGACGCCAGCTTCTCGGTCTGGTTGAGCTGCTGGCGCATCGCCTCCTTGAGCTTGTCCTCGCGGTGGCTCACCGCGTCGCCCATCCGGTCGATCGCCCGGCACAGCGCGCCCATCTCGCCGGCGGGCCGCAGGCCGACCCGCGCCGTCAGGTCGCCGGCCACCACGCGGTCGGCCATCCCGACCACGCGGCCGATCGGCCGCAACACCGTCCGCGTCACCAGCAGCAGCAGCGCCAGGCTCGCGATCGTCGCCACCCCGACCGCGATCAGGAACGTCGTCACGATCGCGGTCTGCGGCCGCCGGAACGGCGCCTCCAGCACGCCGACGTACAGCGAGCCGACGATCGTCCCGTCCGGGTCGCGGATCGGCTCGTAGGACGAGATGTACCAGTCGTTGACCACGAACGCCCGCCCCGCGAACACCTCGCCCCGCTCCAGCACCGCCGCCGTCACCTCGGCGCTCAGCCGCGTCCCGACCGCCCGCGAGCCGTCCCGCGCCCGCACGTTCGTCGAGATCCGCAGGTCGCCCTGGAAGATCGTCGCCGTCCCCAGGTCGCGGTCGCCCTCCTTCATGTTCCAGAACACGTCGCTCTTGACCGCATCGACGATGTCGAACCGGCGGCTGAGCAGGTCCGCCCCGTACAGGTACCCCTGCACCTCGTCCGGCCGGTTCAGGTCGGCCAGCGGCACCACCGCCGCCATCACCATCCCGTCCCGCTCCTCCGTTCGCGTCGTCGGCCGGGCGTTCGGCGTCTCCCGGATGCGGAAGTGCGCCCGCTCCGCCAGGTCCGCCCCTTCCCGCTCCAGCCGCTCCCGCGGCAGGATCACCGTCCCCCACAGCGGCTCGCGGTTCATCCGGACCCGCGCCACCACCGGGTCCTGGGCCAGATCGTCGCCCGTCCGGCCGGGTGCGTGGGCCCGCCACACCACCCGCCCGGCCGGGTCCAGCAGCGACAGCATGTCGAACTTGCCGTGGAGCCGGACCGCGGACAGCACCTCGTCGACCCGTCCCAGGTTCGCCGTCGTCAGCGGCGTGGGCAGCGCGTGCCGGTACGACGCCGCCAGCAGCAGATCGAGAATCCGCTGGCCGTGGCCGTCGTAGACCCGCCGCGCGGAGTTCAGGTCCAGGCGGACCCGCGACTCGACCTCATCCACCAGCACCCGGCTCACGTAGAGCACCGTCACCGTCGACAGGACGGCATTGGCCACCAGCACCACCGCCACGGTGCCCAGCATCAGCCGGAACCAGATCGTGTGCTTCCACTTCATCCGTCGGTCCCCATCGGACGTGCCGGCCGATATTGCAGGTTCCAGGCCACGGGCGCAACGCCGCTTCCCCTGTTCCGACGGCGCTCCCCGCGCCGACGGCCCGCCTTCCGGGCCCCGGACCGTGGCGAAGCGCCACAGCCGGGGGCGTACGGCCGCGACGTCGCGTGGCGTCCCGCGCCTTGTCTCCGTCGTCGCCCGCGGCCTTCGCCCGCCGTGCGACCGGAACGCCAGTCCTTTGGCTTGCTCTCCCTGCCGCGCCGCCTCGAGCCTCCATGGCACATCCGTTGCACGGCCCTGCGCCGCCGGCGCGTGTTGTCTCCCGCCGGCGGGGGTGAGCCGTTGGCCCGCGCTGCCATCCTCGCGATCGACGGCGACGCCGAACGGCGTGCGAGCCTGACCCGCGCGCTCGCCGGGGCCGGCTGGCGCGACGTCCGCGCCGTCGCCTCGCTCGCCGAGGCCGTCGCCGTCGTGCGGGCGGGGCACTTCGCCTGCGCCGTCGTCGCCGAGCGGCCGGCCGATGTGGCGGCCCTCGACGGCATCCCGATCCTCCGTGCCGCCGCTCCCGCCCTGAAGGTGATCTTCGTCGCCGCCCACGACGACGAACGGCTCGAGGCCCGCGCGCGCGCCCTCGACGTGTTCTACTACCACGTCGCCGCCGACGGCGACGCCGAGCTGCTCGAGGCCGTCGCCGCCGTCGTGGGTCGTCCGCGCCTCCCGTCCGCCGGCCCCGCGGCGGTCCTGCTGGTCGGCGACGAGGCGCCGTTCCTCGACGCCCTGCGTCAGGCGCTGGCGCCGGCGCCGTTCCGCCTGCTGCCGCCGGTCCCGCTGGCCGCCGCTCTCCGTACCTGTCGCGAGCACACGCCCGACCTGGTGGTCGTCGACCTGCCGACCGACCGCACCGCGGACGGACTGCAGCTGTGCCGCGAGTTGCGCCGCGACCCCTGCATGCGTCACGCCCCGCTGGTGGCGCTCACCGCCCACCCGCTCTGCGACGACCCGCACCGGTGCCACGGCGGCGAGAACGCGCTGCTGCCCGTCGACCTGTGCCAGCGCAAGCCCTTCGACCCCGCCGAGTTGTTGCCCGCGCTGCTGCGGCTCCTCGAGCCGTGAACCCCCGGCCCACCGTGCGGCTCCTCGCTCCCCTTCGCCTTCCCTCTGCCGCTCCCGCTTCCGCTTGCCTTGTCCCGCCCGCTGCGGCACGCTCGGAGATCCCTTCGGGAGCGGCGTCCTCCCGAAGCGCGGCGAGGCATCCGATGGACGGCGCGATCCGGCTCGACCACGGCGAGGGCGGTGCGGCGACGCAACGGCTGGTCCGCGAGCTGTTCGCGGCCCGCTTCCATCCCGACCCGCCGCTCGACGACGCCGCCGTGCTGGTCCCGCCCGGCGGCCTGCCCCCCGGGGCGCGGCTCGCCCTGACCACCGACTCGTTCGTCGTCCGCCCCGTCGTCTTTCCCGGCGGCGACATCGGCAAGCTGGCCGTCGTCGGCACCGTCAACGACCTGGCGGTGGCGGGCGCCGAGCCGTTCGCCCTGACCTCCGCCTTCGTGCTCGAGGAAGGTCTGCCGCTGGCCGACCTCGAGCGGATCGTCGACTCGATGGCCGCGGCGGCCGCCGCCGTGCCGGTGCGGCTCGTGACGGGCGACACCAAGGTCGTCGGGCGCGGCGAGGCCGATCGGGTGTTCGTGAACACCACGGGACTCGGCCTCGTCCCGGCCGGCCGGACGCTGCGCTCCGATGCCGTCCGTCCCGGCGACCGCGTGTTGGTCTCCGGCCCGGTGGGCGACCACGGGACCGCGGTGCTGGTCGCGCGCGGCGACCTCGGCCTCGCTGCCGGCGTGGTCAGCGACTGTGCCTCCGTGCTGCCGCTGGTGCGCGTCCTGCTGGCCGCGGCTCCGGGCGCGCGCTGCCTGCGCGACCCGACCCGCGGGGGGCTCGCCACCACCGTCCACGAGCTGGCCGAGTCGTCCGGCGTGACGCTCGTGCTCGACGAGCGGGCGGTACCGGTGCGCCCCGAGGTCCGTCGGACCTGCGACCTGGTCGGCATGGATCCGCTGTACGTGGCCTGCGAAGGCCGGCTGGTCGCGGTGGTTCCGCCGGACGAGGCCGACGCCGCGCTGGCCGCGCTCCGGACCCTGCCCGCGGGCGAACACGCGGTCGCGATCGGCGTCGCCGAGCCGGTCGGTCGCTTCGGTCACGTCCTGCTGCGCACCGCCGCCGGCGGCACGCGGCCGATGGCGCCCCTCGAGGGAGCGCAGCTCCCGCGGATCTGCTAGGGACGGGCGGCATGCACGAGGCTTCCATCGCCGCGGGGATCATCGATCGGCTGCTCGAGCACCCGCAGCTCGCCGGCCGGCGGATTCTCGTCGTGCGGCTCAAGGTCGGCCGGCTGTCGACGGTGGTGCCCGAGAACCTGGAGTTCGTCTTCGGCGCGATCGCTCAAGGCACCCGCGTCGAAGGCGCCCGGCTCGAGATCGAGGTGGTCCCGGCCTGCGCCACGTGCCTGGGTTGCGGACAAGCGTTCACGATCGAGGACCCGATCTTCCTCTGCCCGGCCTGCGGGGCGGGCCGGCTGCGGTTGGAGTCCGGCCGCGAGCTGTCGCTGGAGAGCGTGGAGACCGAGGACTAGGGAGGAGCCATGGCCCGGATCAAGGTACTGGAGAAGGTGTTGGGCGCCAACGACAAGATCGCCGCGGACAACCGGCAGTGGTTCCTTGAGCGGGGCATCACCGCCGTCAATCTGATGTCGGGGCCCGGCGCCGGGAAGACCTCGCTGCTCGAACAGCTCCTGCCGCGGTTGGCGTCCCGCGGCCCCGTGGCGGTGATCGAGGGCGACGTCTCCACCACCGCCGACGCCGAACGCATCGCGGCGCTGGGCGTGCCCGTCGTGCAGATCAACACCGACAAGCTCGGCGGCGCCTGCCACCTCGAGGCGCTGGCGATCCAGACCGCGCTGGCCGACCTGCCGACCGACGGCCTGCGCTGGCTGTTCGTCGAGAACGTCGGCAACCTGGTCTGTCCCGCCGAGTTCGACCTGGGCGAGAGCCGCAAGGTCGGCGTGCTCTCGGTCACCGAGGGCGAGGACAAGCCGATCAAGTACCCGCTGCTGTTCCGCGAGATCCAGCTGCTGCTGCTGAACAAGGTCGACCTGCTGCCGCACCTCAGGCTCGATCTGGAACGCCTGCTGCGGAACGTCCGGACGGTCAATCCCGAGCTGCGCGTGCTGCGCGTCTCCGCCGTGACGGGCGAGGGTCTCGACGAGTTCCTGGCGTGGCTGGAGCGGGACCTCCGGCCGTAGGACGGGTGCGGGCTACAGCAGCGCCTTCAGCAGGTCGCCGGCGATGGTGACCCGCCCCGAAAGCGTCGCCCCGCTGCGGCTCAGCGAGACGCTGTCGAGCATCCGCTTGTAGGGCGCCACCTCGGGGTTGTCGGCCCCCGCCAGGGCCATCGTGGCCTTCGCCGCGCCGATCAGACCGTTCGCGATCTCGAGCAGCCCCTGCGCCCCCGCCTCGTCCGACAACGTCACCGACCCCGCGATCGTGAGCGAGTCTCCCAGCCCCACCGACATCGCCACCGAGCGCGGCACCGGGATCGGCTTGTCGCCGGCGAACATGGCGAGCCCCTGGGTCATCAACGCGCCGACCGAGTCGGGCACCGCCAGCGCTCCGACGATGGCGCCCGCGGGCAGCGCGCCCAGCGACTTGAGCAGCTCGCTGCCCTCGATCGACGGGCCGCCGGCGATCGTCGCCAGCACCGCGTCGAGCCGCGGCATCGTGCACAGCACGTGGACCGTGTCCGTCGGCGCAACCAGCGCGAACTGGCCGCCTCGGCCGCCGATCAGCACCTTCTGTCCGGTGCGCTCCTCCTCGCGGATCGGCTGGTCCCCTTCCTTGGCCAACCCCTCCAGGCAGGCCCGCAGGGCGGCCGCCGGGGGGCCCTTGATCAGCACCGCCAGATCGGGCACCGGCGCCGCCGGTTCCTCGGCCTGCGCCTCGCCGTCCCCGCGACCCCGCGCGTCCTCGCCGGGACCCTCGCCGAGCAGCCCGTCGAGCATCCCGTCCGGCAGGCCGTAGAACGCCAGGGCCACCCGCTCCGCGCCGTCGACCACCGGCCGACAGGCCGGCGGCACGTTCTCCAGCATCTTCTCGCGCAGCGGCTGGATCAGCGACGAACCGAGCAGCGCCTTGACGTCCAGCTCCACGTAGCCCGTCGGGTCCGCCGGCAGGTACTTGCCGCTTTCCGGCGCCGGAGCAGCCTGGGCCGGTCCCTTCTTGCCGCACCCCAGACCGGCGATCGCCAGGATCAGGGCCAACCATCGTACTCCGCGCATGCTGCTCTCCTTCGCCTGTCCCCCCGGACGTCGTCCCGGACGGGCGGCATCGTTAGCACGGCCCGCCGCTCTCCGGCAACCCGCCTCTCCGGGCCCGCCTCTCCGGCCCGGCCGTCGCGGACCTTGCAGCACGGACTGGCCGCCCGGCCCGTCCCTGCGCTAGGCTCGGCTCGGCCGGTCGACGGTCGACCGGCGGGGAGAGCCGTCCGATGCCGCGTGAGTTCCTTCGTCGCCTGCTGTTCGTCGTCTGCCTGGTGCCGGGCGCGACGACCGCCTGCCCTCCCGGTTCCGGCACGACCCCGCTCGAGCCCGCCGGCCCCATCCCGCCCTGGCCGCCCGAGGGGCCCGGTGCGGCCGAGCCGCAACCCGTGTCCGAGGCCGAGCCGTCGTGGCTCGAGCGCGACGCCCTCGCCGCCGCCGGCTGGGAACCGGTCTCCCTGCTGGCACTGCCGCCCGCCGAGCCGTCCGGGCCGCAGCTGCTGGTCGCCGTTCGCGCGCTGGACGGCTCGCCCGGCGCCTGGCTGCTGCTCGAACCGGCCTGCTCGTTCGCCGACGCTCCCGTGCTCCGTTTCGACAGCCCCGAGCCGCCCGTCCCGCTGTGGCCGGTGGACGGGTCGCGGCGGGGCGAGTGGACCGTCGTCGCCGAGCAGCTGACCGGTGCGATGGCGGACTTCGCCGGCCCGCTCCCCGGCGCCTGGCGCATCGACACGCGCTCCCGGCCTCCCCGCGTCGAGTTGCTGTGGGAGGCGTTCGAGCCGGCCGACGCGGTGGCCGTCGTCGATCTGGAGGGGGAGGGGGTCGTCGAGATCGTCACGCTGCGCTGGCACGACGTCTGCCCCGACCCGCTCGACCCGGCCCCCGTCGCGGACTGCGGCCCGCTCCCGCCGGGCGCCGTCGAGGCCTGTGTCGACGAGCCGCCGGCCGATCCCTGCCTGCTGCTGCGCGCCTGGACCGGCGGCAACGGCGTGCCGCAGACCTGGCGCACCGCGCCGCTCGGCGGCGGCCGCTTCGCCTCGCTCGGCGACCCGCGGCTCGACCGCCTCGCCGCGCTGCTGTCGACCGTCGATTGCCGCTACCTCGACCTGAGCGCGATGACCGTCCGGCGCGAGGCCGGCCTGTTGGCCGCCGGGGTCGATGCGACACAACA
>CAZMRP010000088.1:0-11816 GCA_964568275.1 uncultured Myxococcales bacterium | reverse complement strand
CTTCCCGTTCGGGCTCCGGTTCCGGCTCGGGTTTCGGCTCGGGCTCTGCGGCGGCGGGCGTTTCCGGTACGGGCTCGGGTGTCGGCTCGGGTTCCGCGGCGGCGGCGGGTCGTGTTGCGGGCTTCTTGCTGCGCAGCGAAGCGAGCAGGTCATCGACGTTGCCCATCGTGACCTTCTGCTTGCCGAGCACCCTGCGGGCCAGGCCCGCGCGGTCGCGCGAGGCGGGCGTGGCCGCCTCTGGCGAGGGTGCGGGCTTGGGTGCGGAGTCCGCGGGTTCGGGCTCGGGCTCGGCGGGTTCCGCGGTCACGGGAGCTTCGGGCTCGGGCTCGGGCTCAGGTTCGGGCTCGGGCTTGGGCTCGGGCTCGGCAGGCTCCGTGGCCGACGGCTCCGGTGGTGGCTCGGGTTTCGGCTCGGGTTTCGGCTCGGCCGGGCGATCGCCGTCGGCGATGACTTCCTTGTCGGCGTGGCCGTGCCGTTCGCGCCAGACCATGGCCTTCTGGACGATGTCTTCGGAGGCGCCTTCGAGGGCGACGAACTGGACGCCCATGCCGTAGCGTTCGCCCGGCTTGTTCGGGTCGAAGGCCTTGGCCCAGGCGACGCGGCCGATGCCGACGACGGCGGCGGTGCCGTCCTTGAGCAGCAGTTCGAAGCGGACCTCGGTGCCTTTTTCGCGCGGCTGTTTGGTCGGGACGTAGATGCCGCCCTTGCTGATGTTGACGGCGTATCCGTCGAGGAACGCGTTGAGGTCCGGATAGCCGAGCCGGATCCGGAAGGTCGCCGCGAACCGCGGTGCAGAGCGTCGATCAGCGGGGTTGTCAGCCATCCCCGAGCATCCTCAGTACCAAGTCATATACCGCACGTATGGCGTCGTCCAGTTTCGCAGGGTCGCCGCCTCCGGCCTGGGCCAGGTCGTCCTTGCCGCCGCCGCGGGCGCCGAGGGGTCCGGCGAGTTCGCGGACGAGTTTTCCGGCGGCGAGGCGTCCCTTGAGGTCGGGGGTGACGGCGACGAGCAGGTTGACCTTGCCGTCGGCGATGCCGCCGAGGACGACGACGCCGCTGCGGAGGCGTTGGCGCAGGGTGTCGGCCAGTTCGCGCAGGACCTTCGCCTCGCCGACCTCGACGCGTGCGGCGTGGACCTTGACGCCGGCGACCTCGCGCACGGGCGTCTCGGCGGGCGCGGCGTCGGGGTTGGGAGCGGCGTCGGCCTTGAGCGCCTCGAGGGCCAGGCGGCGTTTGAGGTCGGCGATCTCGCGTTCGTGTTCCTTTTCCCGGGCGAGCAGCTTGCCGACCCGTTCGGGCAGTTCGGCCGGCGAGGCGCGCAGGGCGGCGGCGGCCTCGTGGGCGGCGCGTTCGAGGGACCAGAGGTGTTCGAGGGCGCCGGTGCCGGTGACCGCTTCGAGGCGGCGGACGCCGGAGGCGATGCCGCCGTCGGAGACGATCTTGAGCAGTCCGACGTCGCCGGTGCGTCGTGCGTGGGTTCCGCCGCACAGCTCGAGGCTATCGGGCGAGGAGCGGACCATGCGGACGACCTGGCCGTACTTCTCCTCGAAGATCGCCATGGCGCCGCGGGCGCGGGCGGTCTCCGGGTCGGTCTGTTCGGTCCGGACCTCGTGGTTGGCCAGGACCTGGGCGTTGGCCAGGCGTTCGATCTCGCGGAGCTGGTCGGGCGTGAGGGGCTCGAAGTGTGCGTAGTCGAAGCGCAGTCGTTCCGGGGAGACGAGGGAGCCCTTCTGGGTGGCGTGGGCGCCGAGGACCTTGCGGAGTGCGGCGTGCAGCAGGTGGGTGGCGGTGTGGTTGCGTCGGACGGCGGCGCGCCGTTGGGGGTCGACGGCGGCGCGGACGACGGCGCCGCGGGCGAGGGTTCCGGTCCGGACGGTGCCGTGGTGGACGAACAGGTCGCCGGTGGGCTTGCGGGTATCGGCGATGTCGACGGCGAGTCCGGCGGCGGAGAGGGTGCCGGTGTCGCCGACCTGGCCGCCGCCCTCGCCGTAGAATGGGGTGCGATCGAGCAGCACGTCGACTTCGGCGCCGGCGGTGGCGGAGTCGACCTCGACACCCGCCTGGAGCACGGCCAGCACGCGGGCGTCGTCGAGTTCGTCGTGTTCGTAGCCTTCGAAGGACGTGGCGCCGTGGCGTTCGGCGAGGCCGAGCAGGGCGGCGGAGACCTGTTGTTCGCCCGAGCCTTTCCAGACCGAGCGTTCGCGTTGGGCGTCCATCGCCTGGTCGAACCCGGCGCGGTCGACGCCGAAGCCCTGTTCCTCGCCGAGGACCTCGATCAGGTCGAGGGGGAAGCCGAAGGTGTCGTAGAGTTTGAAGGCGATCGGTCCGGGGAGGACCTTGCGTTCGGCTTCCTCGAGCCAGTGTTTGTTTCCGGCGAGGAGTTCGAGGCCGCGTTCGAGGGTCTGGCGGAAGCGGGTCTCTTCCTGTCGCACGACCTCCTCGATCAGCGCGCGGCGTTCGACCAGTTCGGGGTAGTCGGCGCCCATCATCTCGGTGAGGTGCACGGCCAGTTCGTGGAGGAACGGGCGGTCGATGCCGAGGCGGTGACCGTGGCGGACGGCGCGGCGCAGGACGCGGCGCAGGACGTACTCGCGCCCGGACTTCTCGGGGAAGACGCCTTCGGCGACGAGGAAGGCGGCCATGCGTGTGTGATCGGCGGCGACGCGCAGGGAGACGTCGTCGGCGGGGTCGGCGCCGTAGCGTTTGCCGGCGATGCCGGCGGCCTGTTCGATCAGCGGCAGGAACAGGTCGGTGGAGAAGTTGGAGTCGACCTTCTGCATCACCGAGGCGATCCGTTCGAGGCCGGCGCCGGTGTCGATCGACGGTTTCGGGAGCGGCAGCAGCGGACCGTCGGCGACCCGGCGTTCGTACTGCATGAAGACCAGGTTCCACAGCTCGAAGTAGCGTTCGCCGTTGTCGGGGGTGGGTTCGCCGAAGGCGGGGCCGCGGTCGTAGAGGATTTCGGAGCAGGGGCCGCAGGGTCCGGTGTCGCCCATGGCCCAGAAGTTGTCCTTGGCGCCGCAGCGGAACAGGCGGTGTTCGGGGACGCCGACGTCGTTGCGCCAGAGGTGGTAGGCGTCGTCGTCGGTTTCGAAGACGGTGGCGATCAGCTTGTCTGGGGGGAGGCCGTAGCCCGTGGTGAGGAGGTCCCAGGCGAAGCGGACGGCGTGGGGTTTGAAGTAGTCGCCGAAGGAGAAGTTGCCGAGCATTTCGAAGAAGGTGTGGTGGCGCGAGGTGCGGCCGACGTTTTCGAGGTCGTTGTGTTTGCCGGAGATGCGGATGCACTTCTGGCAGGAGGCGGCGCGGGAGTAGGCGCGGGTTTCGCGGCCGAGGAAGGTGTCTTTGAACGGGACCATCCCGGCGTTGGTGAACATCAGGGACGGGTCGGAGCGGGGCACCAGGGGGCTGGAGGGGACGACCTGGTGGCCGTGGGATTTGAAGAACTCGAGGAACTTCGTGCGGATCTCTCGTGCCTGCATAGCGGCGCGGAAAATGCCAGGAACTCCGCGTCAATGCAAGAGTTCCCTCCGCGAAGGCGGCGAGGGGCGGGGTGGGTTGGTCGGGGGGGAGAAGGGAGCGGTCTAGGCTAGAACCACGAGGAGATGCCGTACTTGTGCATCATGTCGATCAGCGAGATGAGTAAGTTCTCGTCGCGCTGGAGGCGGGTGCGGTAGCGGCTCTGGCATTCCTCGCGGCCGTCGGCCGAGCGGCACTCTTCGGGGAGGTCGGCCGAGGGGGTGGCCGGGTCGTCGAGCTGGTCGAGCAGGGTCGTCCAGACGTTCATCTGGTGCAGCAGTTCGGCGGAGACCGAGGAGTACGACAGGGGGACGTACTCCTCGGACCACGGCTCGCGCGGCTCGACCTTGGCGGCGACGTAGGTCTTGTGGAGCCGCGGGCTGACGTAGAGGACGCAGGCGTCGTTCTCGGTGACGTCGGCGGCCTGCATCGCCTGGGGGTCGCAGCCTTGGATTTCGAAGTAGTCGCCGCCGCCGTCGAGGGCGACGTACATCTGCTGTTCGTAGGAGGTGTCGAAGAACACCGGGAACTCGGCGAGGGCGAAGGCGACGGCGTAGTTGCGGAGGATGTCGTTGGACGAGGCGACCGAGGGGATGCTGGGGTCGAACTGGGTGCGCGGGTCGGGGTTGCAGTAGTTGGGGTAGCCGCCGCCGAACAGCGCGCCGCCGCAGAGGAAGCCCTGCCAGAGCTGGGGGTAGGCCAGGCGCGGCGCGTCGGGGGTTCCGGTCATGCGCGGTGCGTACCACGAGGGGTTGTCGAGCATCAGGGAGCCGAAGAGCATGTTCAGCTCGGTGGTGTACATGTCGTAGAAGTTGAAGTAGTAGCGCTCGTCCATTCCGTAGGTCATGCCCCACTCGCGGAGCACCAGGGCCATCATGGCCTCGAGCTTGTTGCGGATCAGGCCTTGGCGGGCCTGGCGGAAGTAGCCCTCGAGGCCTTCCTCGAAGCGCGACCACTGGTACTTGCCGAGGCCGGGTTCGATGTCGAGGTCGCCGATGCCCATTTCCTCGGAGCCGATGGGGAGGTAGGCGTTGAGGACGGTGTCGTGGCGGTAGGAGCCGACGTCGGGGGTGGCGATGACGGAGGCCATGAAGTTGAGGGCATCGCCGGCGGACAGCAGCTGGTCCCAGGCGCCGTAGCCGTAGTGGGGAGCCTCATCGAGGTCGAAGTCGCCGCCTTCGTACCACAGGCGGTACCAGAAGTGCTGGTAGATCTTGCCGAACAGGTCGAAGGTGCCCCACAGGCTGGAGCCGCCCCACATGTTGCGGTAGCGGCGGAAGTGGGTGAGCAGGTAGTTGCGGTCGAAGGACTGCCACTTGTTCTCGACGACTTCGCGGAAGGAGGAGCCCTCGTCGTGCATGGTGCACCACGAGATGTCGTCGACGCGCGAGTTGCCGCAGTTCTTGTACATCACGCCGTAGAACGGCTTGTCGCCGCCGACGGTGCGATCGGAGACGAAGCGCCTCCAATCCTCGTCGTAGTTGGAGCAGATGCGAGGCAGGGGCGGAGCGCTGGCATCGAGCTCGCGCTGGCGGTAGTTCTCGACGCAGCGCTGGGCGACGACGTCCTCCTGGGCCGGGATGCCGTTGGCGGCGTCGCCGGGGTAGAGGTTGCCCTTGCCGCGGGAGAACGGGCAGTCGTTGTCGGTCTCGCAGGTCTGGCCGCCGATGTAGTAGACGAACGGGAGCTTGCGCAGCCAGGGGCAATCGACGGTGCCGTCGGTGTTGACGGTGCACTCGTGCGTGCAGCGCAGGCCGCCGGTTCCGCTGGCGCACTCGGCGTAGGGCACGACGGAGTCGCTGCGGAAGGGGTAGGACCTCGGGTCGCCGTTGTAGACCTCGCGGCGGAGGCCGTAGGTGAACAGGGCGTAGGCGGTGTCGTAGGGGCCGAGGTCGGCGGTGTAGCCGAAGATGTCGCCGGCGTAGTCCATCACGGAGGAGTACTGGTAGTAGTCGATGCCGTCGAGCTCGCGGGCCTCCTTGGCGGCGCGGACGTCGGCCCAGTATTCGTTGAGATCCTCGCCGGTGTAGCCGCAGACGATGTCGCCGGTGTACGGGTCGGGGGTCGTGGAGCAGGTCTCGTACTCGCGGAAGTCCGGCATCGGGTGCCGGGAGGCGATCTCGTACCACTCGCGGTGGTAGTTCGACGGGTCGGCGCTGGCGCCGAAGTTGTGCTCCATGCCGATGGAGTGGCCGAACTCGTGGACGAAGACGCCCTTGAGGACCATCCAGCGGATCCAGAGGGCGACCTGGGCCGGGGAGTAGGTGCCGAACTCGCGGGCGAAGCGGACGATGCCGGCGTCGTCGACGTACTCGAAGCCTTCGAGCGGCAGGAAGCAGTGGCGGGCGTCGGCGAGCTGGTTGACCGCGTCGCGGCGGGCCTTGATCCGGTCGGCGAAGCTGGTGCGGAACGGGGAAACCGCGTCGAGCACCTGTTCGTCGGTCGGCCGCAGGTGGTTGGGGAGCGAGTTGTGGTAGCGGGGCAACGAGTCGCCGTACTCGTTGAGGGTGTCCATCACGTCCATCACGTTGCGTTCGAACTGGGACCCGGCGAGGTTGCCGACGCGGTTGGAGAGGGTCATCGCGCGGCCTTCCATCCCGCGCAGCCGTTCGGCCTTCTCCTCGAGGCGATCGATCACGGTCCTGGCGGCGTCCATCTCGGCGGGCGGGACCATCAGCATCGGGTTGAAGAGGGTGGTGGCGCCGCCCTGTTCGGTGGCCACGGGGCCGTAGGGGGCGGCGAGGTGCGGGTGTTCGACGAGGCCGAGGTTGGCGAAGTAGTCGCGCTTGTACTCGGCGCTCATCAGCTGGTCCTCGGTGAGGATCCAGCGCTGCCAGTCGACGTGGGTCAGGTCCTCGGGGGCGAACAGGCCCATCTGGAAGAAGATGGAGGTCGGGACGTCCTCGATGGACTCCTGGGTGATGTTGACGTTGGCCGAGACCAGGCGGCCGTTGCGCATGTCCTGGATCGGCAGGGAGACGCCGGCGAAGTAGGCGCCGGGCGTATCGATCAAGGCCCAGAAGTGGTGGCGGATGTCGCCGATCTCGGCGCAGGGCTGGTCGGGGTCGACGTCGCAGGGGTTGGCCTGGAGCCGCAGCGCGCACTCGGGGCCCTCCATGCGGTGCTGGTAGGCCGACTCGTCCCACTGGTCGAGGCGCCCGCCGAACTCGGAGATGTCGTGCGGGTCGCACTGCGGGTTGCCGGCGGGGCAGGTCGGGTGGACGAGCTGGCAGGCCCAGGGGGCGCCGCCCTCGCTGGGCAGCGGCTGGTTGCGGACCTGGCGGACGACGCCCATCAGGGTTTCGTTCCACTGCCAGGCGGCGCGCATCGACGGCTCGACGAGGTAGGGCGGGAAGTGTTTGGAGAGGGTGTAGGTGATCGGGCGCACGGCGCGCCGGCCCATCGGGCGGTACTTGCCGGGCATGCGGCGGCCGTCGGGACCGACCTCGAGGTCGTTGGCCCACAGGTCGTGACGGGCGCCCCAGTAGTTGAGGGCGTCGGTGATGCCGTAGTCGCGGGTGATGCCCTCTTCCTCGTCGGGGAGGTTGCCGCGGATGTAGACCTGCTGGGCGAGGCGGATGATGCCGAAGCGGTCGTAGAGGGTGTTGTTGACGTTGATCGGCTCGTAGTCGGGGACGGGACCCGAGCGCAGGAAGGTGTTGCGCACGGCGACGCGGAACGAGGTGCAGGGGACGCCGATCTGGAAGGCGCAGACGAAGCCGTAGTAGCCCATCGCGGGGGACCAGACTTCCTGGGTCACGAAGGACAGGTAGTAGGGCGGTGTTTCGCCGGTGGTCGGGTTGTCGACGACGTCGTCGATCACCTCGCACTCGCGGGTCCAGTAGGGGGCGAGGTCGGCCCAGGTGAGGGGTCCGCCGGCGGCGGGGGTGAGGGCGTCGAGCTGGTCCTGGGTGGCGCCCATGTCGATGCCGCACTGGCGGACGGTCTGGGCGAAGTCGCCTTCCATGCCGGCCGGGACGCGCATCACGTCGCGGCAGGTGTCGGGGCATTCGGCGGTGGCGACCTCGACCTGCCAGGAGGCGGGGCAGTCGGAGCCTTCGTCGCAGAGCCAGGCGGCGGGTTCGCGTTCGACGTAGCCGAAGGCCTGGTAGGCGTCGAGGGAGGCCCAGTAGTAGCCGAGGACGTTGTTGGTGGTCCAATCGACCCGCATGTACTCGCGTTCCCACCACATGCGGTCGCGGGAGTTCTCGTCGGTGACGATGCTGACCTCGCCGGTGCTGGGGTTGTACTGCCGTTGGATGTCGAAGTGCTTCTCGATCGGGAAGGCGGCCAGCGGTTCGCCGATGAACCCGGTGTCGGCGGGCGGCATGGTGCCGTTGGCGACGACCTCGTAGGTCCGGACGGCGACGAGGTAGTTCTCGTCGATGATGAAGCGGACGCGGGCCATCGACGAGGTGCCGTAGTCCCAGGTCGAGTCGCCCTTGAAGGTGAAGTAGGAGGACTCGAAGGTGTGTTCCTGGACCCAGCGCGAGTAGAACCACTCGCCCTCGAGGACGTCCTTGCGCAGCACGTTGGTCTGGACGTAGCTGCGTTCGTCGCGGGCCTCCTGGCAGGCGGCCAGGGAGGCGAGGAGGATTCCGGTGAGGAAGAGCCGCACGCCGATGCGCTTCATGGTGCCGAACTCCTTGGTGTCATTGATGCGCGTGGTCATGTTGCACCCCCCGCCCTATTCCAGGCTCCCGGAGTAGGAGATCCAGGTGTTGAGGCCGTACGAGCCCTGCAGTTCGAGCACGTAGCGGATGAACGACTCGTAGCTATCGACGTCGTCGCGGAGTTGACTGAGCGCCTCGGCGTACTGGCTGCTGGTGATGCCGCAGCGGGCCTGTGCGAAGGAGGCGGCGTTGGTGCAGATCGTGCCGTTGCAGTAGCCGCCCCATTGGCCGCCGGCGTCGACCAGGGCCTGTTCGAGGCAGCCGAGGAGCTGCTGTTGGGTGGCGGCCTTCTGGACGATGGCGAAGCCGAGGGAGGCGCCGCCGGTGCCGCGGGCGTCCGGTTCGATGCGGAACGCCAGGTACTTGCGGCGGTACCGTTCGGAGGTGAGGGTGGCGAAGTCGCAGTCCTGGGTCTGGCCGACGGCGCACTCCCGGGCGTCCTCGGGGACGCGGGCGCCGCCGCCGGAGCCGACGACGTAGATCTGGGCCTGTTCCTGGAAGGTCGGGTCGAAGTTGGTCGGGATTTCGGCGAGGCCGTAGGTCAGGCCGATCATCTGGACGTAGAAGGAGGCCGACTCGAGCGGGGTGAGTGCGGAGAGGGAGGTGTCCTCGGTCCAGCAGGGGGAGGAGCCGGTTTCATCGACGTGGCAGGCGCCGCGCCAGAACATGGGGTAGATGATGCGGGTGTCGGTGCCGCCGGAGCCGGTGGAGAGGACGCGGGGCATATAGAAGCCGGGCTCGTCGGCGAGCAGGCCGGTCATCAGGTAGTTGATCTCGGCGGGGAACAGGTCGTACATGTTGACGAAGTACGGTTCGTCGATCGTGTACCCGTAGCCCCACCAGCGGCTGAGCATCATTTCCACGGTGAAGATCTTGTCGTAGAGGGTGCCGACGCGTTCGAGGCGATTGATGCCGTCGAGGCCGCCCTGGTAGAGCGAGTAGGTGTACTTGCCGACGCCGAGGGGGATGTTGAGGTTGGTGCCCGGGGCGTCGAGGAAGCGGTTGGCCCAGGTGTAGCGGTCGCGCCAGCCCTCGCGGAGGTAGGAGCCGATGTTGGGTTGGGCGAGGGTCTGGATGAACCAGTTCATGATGTCGACGCTGGCCATGTACTGGTCGTAGAAGCCGAACGGTTCGCGGCTCTCGCGGTAGTTGCCCTCGTTGGCGGCCCACTTGTGGAACATGTCCTGGAAGATCTTCTGGGCGGTTTCGTAGAACCGCAGGTAGCCCGAGATGTAGGGGTAGTAGTCGAAGGTGTAGCGGTAGCGGCGGAAGGCGAAGCGCAGGTAGTTGCGGTCCCAGTAGTCGCGCAGGTTGTGGACGATCTCGCGGTAGTTGGCGCCTTCGTCGAAGACGTTGACCTCGCCCATGTAGGACCTCGCCTCGTCGCTGGCGAACTTGTAGGCGCGGTCGACGAAGCGGCCGCCGGCGGCGCGGGCGAGCTGGAGGTCGCGGCGGATGTTGGAGCAGGCCTGGACCTGGTGGAAGTCGGTGTCCCAGTTGGTGCAGGTCTGGACGATGCCGTTGTCGATCTGATCGGGGATCAGCTCGTCGGCCTGCGAGCCGCTCGTGGAGAACGGGCAGTCGGAGTCGGTCGAGCAGGGCTCGCCGCCGTGGTAGTACTTCCAGTAGCGGACGTTGCTGCGGTCGGAGCGCGGGGTGGTTCCCGGGTCCTCCTCCCAGACCTCCATGATGTCGCCGTAGCCGGCGTAGACGGCGGCGAGGTCGTAGGACGGGTGTCCGGACATCTCGTCGTACCAGTTGCCGGTGTAGTCCATGATCGAGGCGTTGGCCCACCACTTCATGCCGGCGAGCTCGCGGGCCTGGATCACCTCGTTCTGGGCGTCGGTGAAGGCGGCGAGCTCGGTGTTGTCGAGGTGGCCGTCGCCGTTGACGTCGAAGCGCGGTTCGGTCTCGTCGGGCATCGGGTTGGCCTCGACGATGGCCCAGTACTGGGGGAAGTAGTTGGTGGAGTCGGTGGAGCCGATGAAGTTGTGGCGCAGGCCGAGGACGTGGCCGAACTCGTGGAAGATCAGCGGGTGGTAGAGCATGGCCTCGATCAGGAAGGTGAGCTGCGGGCGATCGAGGATGCCGGGGTAGTCCTCCTGGAGGCGATTGACGAAGTAGGTGAGGGTGTTGTCGACGAACACGGCGGGGCGATAGACGCAGCCCTTGTGGAAGCGTTCCTCCATGCGGCTCCAGCTGGCGACGTGCTCGGAGAGGGGGCGCCGGAAGTGGGAGTTGGCGTCGAGGCGTCGCGGGAGGGTGCTGCCCATGCCGGGGGGCAGCTTGGCGACGTCGTTGACGGCCAGGGCCTCCTCGGTGTCGAAGAGCAGGCGTTCGATGTCGGAGCCGATCAGGGACTGGATGCGGTTGGAGTAGACGTTGCGTCGTCCGAGGTCGCCCTTGAGCTGCTGGGCGCGGGCGAAGGCGCGTTCCATGTTGGAGGTCATGGCGGTGAGCGGCTGGTTGTAGATGGCCGCCTGGCCCGGGTTGAGGTCGCGAGGGAACTCGCGCTGGGGGACGGCGGGGCGGTCGACGTTGCCGGTGAGGTTGGTGACGTACTCGCGGTAGTACTCCCCCATGTAGAAGTCTTCCTCGGTGACCTGGCCGGTTTCCATGTCGATCTCGGTGAGGATGCGGGTGCGCCAGGAGTCGAGGGCGGGGCCGCCGCAGTTGGCTTCGCCGGCGATGTACTCGCCGGTGACGGGGTCGGAGCGCATTTCGGCGACGCCGGCCCAGCCGGTGGTCGGGTCGTTGACGTAGGAGATGAAGGAGTAGCGCAGGTCGCCGCGCTCCTCGCAGGGTTCGCCGGGGTCGTCGGGGCCGTCGCGGCCGGCGGGGTGTCGGATGCAGGAGTTGACGCGTCCGAGCAGCACGCACTCGTCGCCTTCCATGGACAGGAAGCGGTCGCCGTCGAAGTCCTGTTGGCCGCGGGTGGTGTCGAGGAACGCGGCGTAGCGTCCGAAGGAGGCCGGGACGTTGAGTCCCTGGTCGCGGGAGTCGATGGCGAGGCGGCAGCCGTAGGGTTCGCCGGCGTACTGGCGGCGTTCCGGGTTGCAGAAGCCGAAGACGTCGGGACCGCCGTCGCAGCGGTAGGCGTCGCCGGTCTCCCAGTCGTAGGTCCACTCGTGGTCGTCGGTGCCGCCGTCGTCCCAGGAGGGGAGCGGACGGCCCTGCTGGATGCGGACGAGCTTCATGAAGTAGCGGTTCCACTCGCCCGGGATGCGGACGGCGGGTCGCAGCAGGTGCAGGGGGGTTTCGGTGGTGGTGTAGAAGATCGTGCGGCGGACGGTGCGGTCGCGGGGGTGGGCGACTTCGCCGGCGGCGTCGCGGGTGTTCTGCCAGATGTTGAAGCGGCCGATGGGCCAGGTCCAGAAGTCGGTCATGCCGTAGAACGGGTCGGCGGGGTCGATGGCGTCGCCGGCGTCGTAGGTCGGGCGGCCGACGCGCCAGTAGCCGAACTGTTCGTGGCGCGAATCGGGCCACTCCTGCTTCTCGTACTGGCGATGCGGCGGGACCTTGAGGAACGAGTTGCGCATGGTGATGAGGGAGGAGGTGCAGATCGGCGCATCGATGTAGGGCGACATGCACCAGGGGACCATCTGGCCGGTGTAGGGGTCGTCGACG
>CAZMRP010000087.1:0-11817 GCA_964568275.1 uncultured Myxococcales bacterium | reverse complement strand
CGCTCCCGGCACGGGGTGCTCCACGGTCGGCGCGAACTCGGCGTCCACCAGCTCGTGCAGCCGCCGGATCCCGGTGGTCTCCGCCGCCTGCGGCGCGTCCTCGTCGCGCCACACCCGGCCGCCCTCGTAGCGTGCCCGCAGCTCCCGCAGCGCCGCCACGAAGTCGGCCGCCGCCGGGTAGCGGCTGTCCGGCTTCTTGCCCGTCGCCCGCAGGATCACCTGCTCCAGCTCGGGCGAAACCTCCGGGCACACCTGCCGCGGCCTCGGGAAGTCGTCCTGCAGCAGCCGCACCATCACCTCGGTGGGCGAAGCGCCACGGAACGGCAGCTGACCCGTGGTCATCTCGAACAGCATCACGCCCACCGAATACAGGTCGGCCCGCGCGTCCACGTTCACCGACCCGCGCGCCTGCTCGGGCGCCATGAACGCCGGCGTCCCCATCACCGTTCCGTGGCTGGTCAGGCGCCGGGCCGCCGGGTCGCGACTCGTCACCCGCGCGATGCCGAAGTCGATCACCTTGGCCCACGGCTTCCCCTCGGGACCCCGCACCAACACCACGTTCTCCGGCTTGAGGTCCCGGTGCAGCACCCCGGCCTGATGCGCCGCGCCCAGCGCGTCGAGCACGTGCAGCGTGATGGTGATCGCCTCGGGCTCCGTGAGCCGCTTCTTCCGCTCCAGCAGCTGCTTGAGGTCCTCCCCCTGCAGCAGCTCCATCACCAGATACGGCTCGCCGG
The DNA here is from genome assembly GCA_964568275.1 of uncultured Myxococcales bacterium. Lineage (GTDB taxonomy): Bacteria > Myxococcota_A > Polyangia > DRWM01 > JAAZOP01 > JAAZOP01. Next base: position 11,083 of record CAZMRP010000087.1, on the reverse strand, counting down.
TGGGCAGGTGGCCGAAGTCGAGGACCTGCACAATGCCGGGATGCCCGACCGCGCTCGCCGCCCGCGCCTCGGTCAGGAACCGCTGCGCCAGCTCCGTGTGGCCGAGGAACTCCGGCTTGAGCACCTTGACCGCGAAGCGCTGCCCGATCTGGGCGTGCGTCGCCTCGTAGACCTCCGCCACGCCGCCCGAACCGAGCCGCCCGGTGATGCGGTACCTGCCGCCGAGGGTGCTGCCGACCAGGTCGTTCATGGGCGTACGGGCCCTTCCACCCTTCCCGGTCGTGCGAAACCGCACCGGCCGACTCGCCACCCCGCCCTGCGAGAACCCAGTCTAGACGCCGGGTCGCGGAATTGTCCAGGACGGTCGCGAAGCCGGCTTGATGGGACGGCAGCCGGCCCGTATACTGACCGCGTGATGAGGGTCGCCATGGGATGCAGGCCGGGCTTGCTGCTGGGGATTGGGGCCGCGCTGGTGTGGGTCGGCTGCGCCACCGGGCAGGCGGACGACACCGACGTTCGCGACATCACGCCTCCGACCGACGTCGACGGCGAGACGGTCGACGGCGGGTGCGACCCGCCGTGCGCCCCGGGCGAGACGTGCGTTCGCGGTCGCTGCATGCCGGCCACCTGCGACTCCGGCTGTCCGAGCGGCCAGCAGTGCTGCGGCGGGGTCTGCGCCGACGTGCGCACCGACCCGAACAACTGCGGCACCTGCGGCGTCACCTGCGCGCCGCAGGGCGACTCGTGCTTCGCCGGCACCTGTTCCTGCAACGGCGCGGCCGCCTGCGGTGCGGGTCGCGGCTGTTGCGAGGGGCTGGGGTGCGTCGACATCGAGGGGAACCCCGAACACTGCGGAGAGTGCTTCCGCGCGTGCGGGGAGGGGGTCGAGTGCCTCTCGGGGACCTGCGGCGGCTCCTGCGAGACCGGCTGTCCCGACGTGCCGCACGGGCGGACCGCCTGCGCCGGCACCGCGTGCGCCATCTCCTCGTGCGACGAGGGCTGGGCCGACGTCGACGGCGTGGTGGGCAACGGCTGCGAGTGCGCCGTGTCGGCCGAGCCGTCGGGCGGCGAGACCTGCGAGACCGCCATCGACCTCGGCGAGGTTTCCGACACCACCACCGGCGAGACGCTGACCGCCGAGGGTTCGATCGTCCCGGCCGACGACGTCGACTGGTACACCTTCAACGCCGTCGACATCGCGGAGACCGACTGCGACAACTTCTACGTCGACGTCCGGTTCAGCAGCAACCCCGAGGAGCAGTTCGCGTTCGAGGTCTACGCCGGCGACTGCTCGACGTCGATCTGCGCGGGCGACGTGCTGTTCACCTACTACACGGACTACAACGACGCCAGCGGGCCCGAGATCCGAGGCGAGTGTCCGTGCACCGCCACCAACACCATCGACCGCAACATGTGCCACGATTCGAGCAAGCGCTTCTACATCAAGGTCCGCCGTGCCTCCGGCACCACGGGCGGGACCTGCGAGGGCTACGGCCTGATCATCACCAACGGCGTCTACTCCACGTCGTAGCCCGATCCGCCCAGGATCCGCCGGCGGATCGGTGCGGGATCCACGAACAGCGGGTACAGCTCGGACGACGGGTAGTACCGATCCATCGAGTACAGCCCGGCGCAGATCGGGTTCACGGTGCACGCCGCGCAGCACGCCGCCTTGCCGTGCTCGAACGAGGTCGCCGCGTGCCGCCCCTTCGCGTCCAGGAAGTGGATCACCCGCCCCTCCCCCTTCACGATCTTGCGCGTCTCGGTCGACACGTGCGGCCAGTCGCCCAGGTAGCACAGCGGGATGCGCTCCACCCGGAAGGTCCGCCCCGCGCGCTCCAGGAACGCCAGCGTCCGGCACAGCGGCAGCTCCAGGTCCGACAGCTTCGGCACGACCTCCGGGTGCTCGGCCACGCGGTCGGTGTGCGGGTCGAGGCCGTTGAACACGAAGTGGCGGACGCGCGGGAACGACCGCACGACCCACCGCACCGTCTCGGGCAGTTGCGGCGCGTTGAGCGCGCTGAGCACGATGTTGACGTCGGCCACCAGCCCCAGCCGCCCCGCCTCGCGCAGCGTCCGGGCCACGCGACGCCGCGACCCCGGGTTGCTCGCGATCCGGTCCTGCACCGCCGCCCGGTGCGAGTACAGCGAGACGTGCAGGTGCCGCAGTCCCGCACGCTTCAGCCGTTCCAGCACGCCCGGGCGCCCGGTCTCCTGCCCGTTGGTGATGATCCGGACCGCGAGCCCCGCCCGGGCGGCGAGCCGCACCAGCCGCGGCAGCTCGGGGTGCAGCGTCGGCTCGCCGCCGGTCAGCAGCACGCCGGGGTGCCCGGTCTCGACCAGGTCGCGCACCTGCTCCCGAAACTCGTCGACGGTCACCAGTCGTTGGTTGTCGGGGTTCGAGCAGAACAGGCAGCGCTGGTTGCAGATCCGCGTGACCTGGATGTAGCCGAGCTGCGTCACGCGGCCCGTCCCCGCCGGGCGATCGTCCGCGCCCGGGCGTCGCGCCGCGGAACGAACTCGTCCCAGCCGAACCGCTCCGGATACTCGCGCCAGGGACCCTCGCACACCCGCCGCAGCAGACAGCGTCGGCACGGCGGCCCGTGCAGCTTTCCCTCGGCCAGCCGGTACGCGGTGTAGTCGTCGATCGTCACCTCGGCGTCGTAGATCGTCGCCTCGGGCATGATCCACTCGGCCGCCAGCTCCTCGCGCCCGCGCAGGAAGCACAGCGGCAGCGCCTCGGTCATCGCTCGCACGCCGGCCTCGCGGACGGCGTCGACCGCGCGGAACAGCTCGTCGACGATCAGCGACTTGCGGGGCACGATCGCGTCGAACTCGACGCCGGCGGTGCCGACGGCGTGGACGAAGGCGAACTGCACCTGGCTCGCGCCGCGTTCGACGAGCAGCCGGCCGAGTTGCGCCAGGTGCCGACGGTTGGGCTTGCAGATCACCGAGTTGGTGACGACGGGCAGGCCGGCGGCCCGAGAGTTCTCGATCCCGCGCAGGGTGGCGGCGAAACTCCCCTCGCGGCGCGTGAGGTAGTCGTGGAGCGCCGCCACGTGGCCGTGCAGCGCCGGGGAAACCTCGGTCACCCCCGCCTCGACGCAGCCGCGGACGAAGGACGGATAGGCGAGCATCTGGCCGTTCGTCTGCAACTGCACCTGGCAGAAGCCGAGCGACCGGGCGTAGGCCACGACCTCGAGGAAGTCCCGGCGGACCGTCGGCTCGCCGCCCGTGAACACCACCGAATCGGAGCGCTTCCGCGCCCGGCGGAGCAGCCGCTTCGCCTCAGCGGTGCTCCGGTCGGGGAACCGCTCGCGCTTGTCGCCCTGCACGCAGAACCGGCAGCGGTTGTTGCACGAGAACGACAGCTTGACGTCCACCCGCTCCACGGCGGCGATTATGCAGCGTGGCCGCGCGGCGGTCGAACGGAAACAACGCGACCCGCACCCGGGAGCCGCGCCGGGCGAGGCGCGCCGGCCGGGTAAGATCCGGCGGTCCGGCGGCAAGGGACGAATGGGCGAGGATGTGGGCGGCGAGCGGGGCCCCGGTCCCCGTCTCGGCTCGCGATGCCGAGAACGGCGAAAGGAGAAGGCCGAATGCGTGCAGGTTGCAGATACGGTCTGTGGCTCGTGACGGTGCTGGCCCTGGCCGCTTGCGGCGGGGGGGGCGACGACGACCAGGACGTCGTCGAGGACGCGGACGTCACCGAGGGGGGCGCGGACGCCGATGCCGACGCCGACGCCGACGCCGACGCCGGCGACGCGCCCGCCGGTTGCGGGCCCGGCCCGGACGGCGCCTGCCCGGAGGGCCAACTCTGTGACATCACCGGCTGCGGAGCCGGTGCGACGGGCGTCTGCGTGCCCGATCCGGGCGGGACGTGCCCCGACCTCCTCGCCCCCGTCTGCGGGTGCGACGGCACGACCTACGACAACGACTGCGAGCGCCTCTCGGCCGGCACCGCGCTCGACCACGACGGCGAATGCGTCGTCGTGCCTCCGGAGTGCGGCGACGGGATCGGCACCTGCCCCGAGGGGGAGGTGTGCGACATCCGGAGCTGCGAGGACGGCGCGGGCGGCACGTGCGTGGCCGCCCCCGGCGGCGACTGTCCCGCGGTCTATCACCCGGTCTGCGGGTGCGACGGCACGACCTACGGCAACGATTGCGAACGGCTTTCCGCCGGGGTCGCGCTCGACCACAACGGCGAGTGCGAGGCTCCGCCGGAGTGCGGCGGGGCCGGGGCCGTCGAGTGCCCGGAGGGCGAGGTGTGCGACCTCCGAAGCTGCGAGGCCGACGCGGGCGGCACGTGCGTGCCGGAACCCGGCGGCGTCTGCCCCGACGTGGTCGACCCCGTGTGCGGGTGCGACGGCACGACCTACGGCAACGATTGCGAACGGCTCTCCGCCGGGGTCGCGTTCGACCACGACGGCGAGTGCGGGGCGGCGCCGGAATGCGGCGGCATCGCCGGGCTCGAGTGCCCGCGCCGCGAGGTGTGCGACGTCGCGGGCTGCTTCCCGGACGCGGGGGGGACCTGCGTGCCCGAGCCGACCGGACCGTGCCCGGATCTCTGGGAGCCCCAATGCGGGTGCGACGGCACGACCTACGAGAACCGCTGCCTCCGCCTCAAGGCCGGCGTGGCGCTGGACCACGACGGCGAGTGCGGCGTCGCGACCTGCCTTCCCGAGTGCCGGACCGGGTCCGACGGCGCCCTCGGCTGGTTCGACTCCTGCCTCGACACCGCCATCTGCGCGGCGAGCTGCACCGGCTGCACCGTGTCGTGCCGCTACGACGGCACGTTCAGCGAGGGCTGGTACGCCGACTGCGGGACGGGCGTCGAGGGCGGGTGCGGAATCGTGCCCGAGTTGATCGACTGGGTCGACTGCATGTAGCCCTGCCCTCGGCTCGTCCCCTGCGCACGTCCTGACGATTCGAGCGCAGGCCCGGCTCGCAGCTCCTCCGGTTGACATCCCCCGCCCGCCACAGCAGAGTCGGCGGCCGGCGGGGGCGGAGGGGTCGATGCGCAAGGGGACGATGACGGTGGCGGTGACCGGGGCGGCCGGGACGGTGGGCGCGCTGCTGGTGGAGGAACTGCTGCAGCGGAGCGGCACGCGGGTGATCCGCGTCGACCTCCCCTCCGCGCCGCTCCCCGAGCTGCCGGCGGCGGCCGCGAAGCGCGTCGAGGACCGTCCCGGCGACCTGACCGACGTCGCCTTCGCGCGCCCCGCCCTGCGCGGGGCGACCCACGTGGTCCACACGGCCGCCGTCCGCGACCTGACGCTGCCCTTCGCGGCGCTCAAGCCGATCAACGTCGACGCCGTCGGCTCGCTCTACGAGGCCGCCCGCGACGAGGGCGTGGTCGGGTTCGTCCACGTCTCGACGGGCGCGGTCTACCAGCGCACGCGCGGGGTGGTGACCGAGGACACCCCGCTGCGCGCCGACTGCGACTACGAGCAGACCAAGCTCGACGCCGAGGCGATGGTCCAGCAGCACGCGCGGCGCGGCGGCCCCGGCTGGGTGATCCTCCGTCCGGCCCAGGTCTACGGCCCCCGCGGCAAGCTGCTCGCCGGGGCGCTCGTCACCCTCCCCCCGATGCTCAAGCTGCTCTCCGGCGGCACCGCGATGTTCGGCGTGCGGGGCGGACCGAGGACCAACTGGGTCCACGCCGCCGACGTGGCCCGCGCCGCCCTGTTCCTCCTCGACCGCCGCGACGCCTACGGCGAGACGTTCAACGTCTGCGACGACACGCCGCTGACCTTCGGCGAGATCGTGAACGCCGCGATCTCCGCCTACGGCTTCCCGATCACCGCGACGGTGCCGATCCCGCCGCGGTGGCTCGGCCGGCTCGCCGTCCCCCTGCTCGAGAGCGAGCCGGTGCTGGGCGCGATCAACGCCGTCACCGCCGTGCTGTGGAAGGTGATCCAGAAGCGCCACGGCCTGGTCGAGGACCTCTCGCCCCACATCGACCGCGCGCTGGGCGCCTACTTGATCCGCGACCACGTGTTCTCCAACGCCCGGCTCCGGCAGCGCGGCTGGGAGCCGCGTCATCCGGACATCCGGCAGGCGTTGCCCGAGGTGCTGGCGTGGTACCAGGAACGGCGCTGGGCGCCGCGCTACGACGCCGGGGCGCTCGCCGAGCCGTTCGACGTGGGGCTCGAGCTGACCGAGACGCTGTCGGGCAGCTGGCGTCGCACGGGAGATCCGCTGGCCGAGGACCGCAACTTCACCGTCACCGCGACGCTCGCGGTGGACCGCGTGCGGGGGCTGCCGCGCGCTCCGGTGGCACGGCTGCAGGGCACGCTGTTCGCGGAGGAGTTGGCCGACGGCGTGCCGATCGCGGGGACGCTCGAGCTGGCCCTGCTGGCCCGCCGGCGGCTGGTCTACGACTTCGAGTTCACGGGCGGGGACGGCGCGCGCTACCGGTTCCACGGACGACGGCAGCTCGACCCGCTGCACGCACTGGACAGCTTCGCCACGCTCCGCGGGCGGATCACCGCCGCCGACGGCCGCGAGTTCGCCACCGCGACGCTGACCTTCGACCTGCTCAACGACCTGCTGCCGATGGCGCTGTCGCTGCGCGCGCTCTACTGAGCTGGACCGGACGCGCCACGCCCGCTATCCTGGCCGCATGACGCACCAACCCCTGCTTCGGCGCCGCGCGCCGCACCGCATCGCCGCCTCGACCGCCGCGCTCGTTGCGCTGGCCGCGCTCGCCGCCTGCGAGGAGTCCCGCACCACGCCGGCCACCTGCGGGCCCGCCGCCCGGCCCGGGAGCGGCGAGCTGGAGTTCGTGCGCAACCTGTCGATCGGCAACACCGGCTGGTTCTCCTCGCCGGCGGTGGTCGACCTCGACGGCGACGGCCGCAAGGAGATCGTCGCCCCGTTCTACGACGTCGCGGTCTGGTCCGCCGACGGCACGCTGCTCGACCGGGTCGACCACGAGACCCACCACCGCGGCCGGGTCTACGCCCCCGGCGTCGTCGCCGATCTCGACGGCGACGGCGTGGTGGAGATCGTCGTGGCCAGCGGCCAGGGGTACGTCACGGCCTACGAATGGCGCGACGGCGCGCTGGAGCTGAAGACCGGCTGGCCCGCCTCGACCTGCGGCGAGTCGGTATGCAACGAGAACCGCTCGCTCGCCGCCGCCGACCTCGACCACGACGGCCGCATCGAGATCGTCGCCGCCACGACCGAGACCGAGGACGACGACGACTCGTCCCCCAAGCAGGAGGCCTACGTCTACGTCTTCAACCCCGACGGCACGCTGTACCAGCCGGACGGCCTGGCCTGGCCCGCCTGGCCCCGCTACAACAAGCTCTCCGGTCCCGGCGGCGACGCCGACCACAACTGCCAGGGACACAACGCCTACGGCCTGTACGGCCAGAACCTCGGGATCGGCAACGTCGACGACGACGCCGAGCTGGAGGTCGTCGCGACCTACGACAACCACCACATCCAGGTCTTCAACCCCGACGGCACCGCGCTGGACACCGACCCGACCTACTTCACGAACCGTTCGAGCGACTGCCGCGACGCGCCGTTGACCTGGGGCCAGTTCATCCGGTACCTCGAGCCGCAGGTCGAGGAGGACCACTACCACCTGCACACCGGCGAGTGGCCCGGCCCGAGCTGGACCTACTGGCTGCAGTGGACCCACTCGCCGCCCAACGTCGCCGACCTCGACGGGGACGGCCGCAACGAGGTGCTCGGGTTCCCCAACGTCGAGAAGGACGAGCCGTACCACACCTACCACTACGCGCTGATGGTGCTGGAGGGCGACTACGCGGCGACGGGACACCGCTCGGGGCGCCGGCTGCCGGCCTTCGAACGGCTGCCGCTGTCCGAGGAGCCGTGGCAGGACGACGACTGGTACCCGGTGGCCGGGATCCCGGCGCCGGCGGTGGCCAACATCGACGGCGACGCGCGGCCCGAGATCCTCGCCTCGCTCAACGACGGCTACCTCTACGCCTACGACGCCGACGCGCGGCTGCTGTGGCGCCACAACTACGCCCGCGGCGCGCCGTTCACCTTCGGCTCCGAGCCGGCGGTGGCGGACTTGACGGGCGACGGACGACCGGAGGTCGTGATCGGCGTGTGGAGCGACGACCCCGGCGAGGGACGGCTGGTGATCCTGTCGGCGACGGGCGCGGTGCTGCACGACGTGGCGCTGCCGGGCCAGCGCGACAACGGCAACGGCGTCGGCGCCCTCGCCTGCCCGACGATCAGCGACATCGACGGCGACGGCCAGCTCGAGCTCCTCCTCCTGACCCTCGACCACGGCCTCGACGTCTACCGCGTCAAGGGCTCGTCGGCGAACTGCACCGTCGCCGGCGCCGACGCGGACAAGTACCCCGGCCTGTGGACCACCGGCCGCGGCAACTTCCTGCGCAACGGGCTCGGACCGACGGGGGACCCGTGAGGACGCTCCCGGCGGCGGCCTGGGCGGTGCTGGCGAGCGTCGCCGCGACGCCGGCGCTCGCCGAGGAGCTGCCGACGCTCGACTTCGTCCGGCCGCTGTCCGTGGAAGGCGGCGCGCTGCTCGCCCCGGCGCTCGGCGTCGCCCCCGCGACGTACGTCTGGGCCGGCCTGGCCGCCGGGGGCGGCACCTGGAACGTCGGCCAGGCGGAATACACCGAGGTCTTCGGCCGGCTGGTGGTGGGAGGCGCCTGGTCGCCGTCCGGCTTCGAACGCCTGTCGGTCGGCGGCGAGCTGGCGGCGCTCGTGGCACACGCCGTGAACACGGTGGTGCCACCGGCGATCGACGAGTGGTCGACCGACTTCGACCTCGGCGAGCTGCGGGTCACGGTCTCGGCGCTGGCCTGGGAGCTGGACCTGCCGGACGACTCGCTGCAGCTCGGCGTCCGGCCCCACGTGCGCCTCACGCTGCCCACCGACACCTCGCGCTGGAACGAGGGGCGGCGCGCGGCGCCGCTGCGACGGGTGCTGGGGGACGACATCCGCGACCACGAGTTCGTGGGCGTCGACCTCGGCGGGTCGTTCGCCCTGCGCTGGACGCTGTTGACGGTCTACGAGACGCTGTGCCTCGTGCCGGTGGCGATCGTGGACGGCGACGCGCAGTTCCTGCTCGCGTCGACCACCGGCGTCGGCCTGGCGCTGGGGCTGGGGTTCGAGCTGCTGCTCGAGCTGAACTTCCTCGGGCGGCTGACCGAGGCGCCGGCCGGGGCGGGGATGCTGGCGGCGCTGGCGGTCTCGCCGGGCGTGCGCTGGGGCGCCGGCGGCTTCACGGTCGGGCTGGAGGCGCGGGTCGGGGTCGTGAACGACGCCGCGGCGCCGTACGGCGACGCCACGCTGGGCCTCACCGGCCGCTACGACTTCGGCTCGTAGCACCGCCGCGCCGCGCGCCGGAGACGACACGCCGGTCGGGATTCGCGCGTTCCGGGCGCGCCGCGGCTCAGCAGGCGGGGCAGCCCTCGTCGGTCAGCCCGTCGCAGTCGTCGTCGCACAGCGTCCCGCACTGGCAGACCTCCGCCGACGCGCAACAGGTGCCCCAGGTGCAGACGATGCCGCACGTCTGCGTGCCGGCGACACCGCAGGCGTTGGTGCAGCTGCGGGTGGCGCCCTGGCGGCAGGTGTATCCCTCGTCCACGCCGCCGTCGCAGTCGTCGTCGACGCCGTTGCAGCGTTCGGACGGCTCGGTGCAGGTTCCCGACCAGCCGCATGTGTCGGTGCAGGCATCGGTGCCGGTGGAGCCGCAGCTCGTGGTGCAGGGGCGACCGCGCCCGTCGCACTCCTCGACCCCGGCCCGGACGTACCCGTCGCCGCAGGTCGCCGCGCGGCAGGAATCGAGGCAGGCGTCGGTGTTCTCCAGGTTGCCGTCGTCGCACTCCTCGGCGAACGGTCCGCCGGTGTCGACGCCGTCGAGGTAGTAGGCATCCAGGGCGGTGGTCGACCCGCGGTTCTCGCGCTCGTACTCCCAGCGGAAGGTGTAGACGCCCGGCGGCACCGGCCGGCAGACCTGCAGCCAGCTCAGCTGCGAATCGTGCTCGCTGAACTCCTCGGACCCGTCGACGAGGAACCGGAACTCGTCGTCGTTCCGGTCGGCGGACTCGCCCATGAACCAGAAGCAGACCTCGCCGTCGGTGGCGGCGCGGAGCTGGATCCAGGCGAGCGAGTCGCGGACGCCGCGGTTCGTCGAGACGAGCGCGTAGCTGCCGTCGTGCACGTACTCGGACGTCGCGGTGAAGCCGTAGGGCGAGCCGTTCTCCCAGGGCGGCTCGGCCAGCACCCCGGCTTCGAAGCCGTCGGCGAAGCCGGAGACGATGCCGACCACCCCGTCGCCGCAGGCGGCGAAGGTGCAGTCGGCATCGCAGCCGGGCACGGCGCCCGACGCGCCGGGGTCGCACTCCTCGACCTCGGCCCGGACGAACCCGTCGCCGCACCAGGCCACGCGGCAGTTCGACAGGCAGGCGTCGGTGTCGTCCAGGTTGCCGTCGTCGCACTCCTCACCGGGACCGACCACCCCGTCACCGCAGTCCACCGGGGGCGCGTCGGTCGTCGCGTCCTCGGCGACGTCCGCCGCGTCGTCCTGGATCTCGACCCCGTCGGTGGATTCCGCCTCGACGTCCGTTCCGTCGGCGGCCTCCGGGATCGTCCCGTCGACGTCGACGAGCCCCTCGCCGTCCTCGCCCGGGAGCAGCGAATCGCCGTCGGCGACATCGGCGCTGCTCCAGTCGTGACCGCAGCCCGCCGCCGCGAGCAGCAGGACGACCGTGAATCCGCAGCTGCGTGTTGCCATGAACCCACCCCGTGCGGCTTCACCGAGCCGCACCATCGCAGGATGGCACGCAACCGGCGGGCCGTCCAGCACGCGCCTGCCGGGGACGGAACCGGACGCGGCGCGCGCTCGCGGAACGCCGGACCCTCGCCGGGCGCGCCGCTTTGCGCTATGACGGCGTGCATGGACCGCTCCGGACTCCGTGCTTGCCACCTGCTGCTGCTGCCCGTGCCGGCGCTGGTCGCCGCTCTTGCGGCCGTCGGCTGCCGCGACTCCGATCGCGCGGGTCCCGGGGAACGTCCCGCGCGCCCGGCGGCGCGCGCGGCTGCCCTGACCGCGCGCTCCGACCCC
>CAZMRP010000086.1:0-11883 GCA_964568275.1 uncultured Myxococcales bacterium | reverse complement strand
CGCCCTTCGCGCCGCCCCGGCCGCCCGCGCCCTCCGGCCCGCCGATGCCCGTCGCGCCGACCGGTTCTCGTCGGGCCGTCACCGCGTCGGGCGCTCCCATTGCGCTGGCCCCGCCTCGCCCGCAGGCCCCGCCCGCTGCCCGGCTCGTCACCTTGACCGGAGGCGGCAGGGACGACGGCAAGGTGGTCGCGATCCCGACCCAGCCGCAGTTCCCCGCCGTCCGCAGCCCCGTCGCGGCCCCGGGCGGCCCCTCCGAGGCGGACCTCGACTTCGACGACGAGGAAGCCCCCACCGCGGTCCTCGACGATCGGCTCGCCAGCATCGTTCGCAGCATGGCCGCCAGCCAGGACGCCCTGCCGCCCGGCCAGTCCGCCGTGCCGCCCCCGCTCCCGACCGGCCCGGTTGCCGGCGCCGGTGTCGTGCCGCGTGAGGACTTCGAGCCCCGCAAGGGCAGCAAGGCCTGGCTCGTCATCCTGCTCCTGCTGCTCGTCCTCGGAGGAGGCGGTTTCGCCGTCTGGTTCTTCGTGCTGCGCGACCAGGGCCCGGCGACCGCCGCGCCGGACGCCGCAGCCGTCCTCGCTCTGGCCGATACCGCCCCCGCCGACGCCGGTGCGGCCCCGACCGACACGGCCGCCGCCGAGCCGGCCGATGCGGCCCCCGAAACGGCCCCGGCCGATGCGGCGGCTCCTCCCGATGCTCCGGCGACCGCGGATGCGGGCGCCGAGGCCGAGCCCGAGACGGCCCCGGATGCGGGCCCCGAGCCGGACACGGCCCCCGACGCGGGTCCCGAGCCGGACACCGCCCCGGTGGAACAGGATGCCGGGACGGCGACCGTCGAGGACACGGCCTCTCCACCGCCGCGCGATACGGCTTCGCCGCCGCCGCGGGACACCGCCCGGCCGCCGCGGGACACCGCCCCGCCGCCGCCGCCGCGGGACACGTCCCGCCCGCCGCGCGATGCCGGTTCCTCCAGCACCAGCGAGGAAGGTGCCCTGTCCGTCATCTCCAATCCCTGGTCGTGGGTCTCGATCGACGGCCGCAGCACCGGACGCAAGACCCCGCTCGTCAACTACGGCGTCTCGCTCGGCATCCACCGCGTCTGCCTCAAGACCGAGGACGATCGCGAGTATTGCACCGCAGTCCGCATCGAAGCCGGGCGTCCCGCCCGCGTCGTACACAACTTCTGATCACGCGTCGTCCGGGGGGAGCCAGCGCATCGTGAGGTTCGTGTCGGCAGAGCAGATTCGTCGGGAAGGCGAGCGAGAACCCGGCGCCGGAGAGGCGCCGCGGCGAACGACGCGACTAGCGGGACGGGGGCTGCTTCCCGTCGTCGTCCCCTCCACCCAGGCGGATCGTGCCCACGAAAATCGCCAGGGCGAGGAGGACGATCAGGAAGTTGCCCATCAGGGCCGCGGAACAGCCGGCCTGGCTCAGCACCAGCGCCAAGGCTGCCCCCACCAGGGTCGCGCGTCGCTTCTGCTGTACGAGTCCGCTCATCCGGTGCTCCAAGTATCCCACATGTGCGATTGTATACCACCCATGCCCCGGGTGGCCAAATTTTTAACCGGAGGCGTCCATTCGATGCAAGGGAAAACGACTTGGGGCGTGGCGCTCATCTGTGGAGCTGAGACATGACTCCCGGGCCGGCTATTCGCCGTCCGCTGGTGTTGGCGGTGGCGAACCAGAAGGGCGGCGTCGGCAAGACCACGACGGCGGTGAACCTGGCCGCCGGGCTGGCCATTGCCGGCGTGCGGACCGCGCTGCTCGATCTGGACGGCCAGGGGTCGGCGTCGGCCACCTTCCGCTGCGAGGCTCGGGCCGGGGAGTCGCGGGACGCGGCGACGATGTTCGCGCGCGAGCTGCCGCTGACCAGCGTCCTCATCGATACGCACCTGCCGGGGCTGGCGCTGGTGCCGGCGGGCGACAGTCTGGCGGGGATCGACGCCAAGCTGGCGACGTCCTTCGGCCGGGAGCGGATCCTGACGCGCTGCGTGGCGGCGGCGCGCGACGGGGCGCCGGAAGCGGTCGTCATCGACACCGCGCCGTATCTCGGCCTCGTCACGCTCAACGCGCTCATCGCCGCCGACTACCTGGTCGTGCCTGTTTCCTGCGAGTACCTGCCGATGCTCGGGCTGCGGCTGCTGCACCGGACGCTGGAGGACGTGCGGCGGCGGTTCGGCGCGCGGGCCGAGGTGCTGGGCTACCTCCTGACGATGTACGACAAGCGCGAGGCGATCACGTCGGAGGTGGAGGGGATCCTGCGGCGCACCTTCGGCGAGCTGGTGTTCCCGCAGCCCGCCCGTGTCGACACGCGGCACAAGGCGAGCCCGTCGCACAAGCAGACGATCTTCGAGTTCGAGGGCCCCTCCGGGCGCGGGCGCATGGACTACGCGGCGCTGGTCGAGGAGGTGCTGCGTCGCCTCCGCCTGCGCGGCCACCACCCCGGCGCGCCGCCGCCGCCGGCCTTCGGCTGAGCGATCGTCGCCCGCGCGGCGAGTCGGCTGGGAAGAGCCATCTGGGAAAAGGCATCTGGGAAAAGCTTGCCCCGCGGGCCGCTCGTTGTTACGGGTGGACGGTCCGCCGGGGACGGGCGAAGGAGCGATCCACGATGACCGAGCCGCAGGGACATCCCGAGACCGAGTACTTCAACGCCGCCGACTGGTTCATCGACCGCAACGTCCGCGAGGGCCGCGGGCACAAGCCCGCGATCGTCACGCGCCACCGCAACTACAGCTACAACGACCTGCAGAAGATGGTGAACAAGACCGCCAACGCCCTGTGGGACCTCGGCGTCCGCATCGAGGACCGCGTGGTGATGGTGATGCTCGACGTGCCCCAGTTCTACGCCATCTTCTTCGGCGCGATCCGCATCGGCGCCGTCCCGATCCCGGTCAACACCATGATGACCGCCAAGGACTACGAGTACTACCTCAACGACAGCCGGGCCCGCGTGCTGGTGATCAGCGAGGAGCTGCGACCGGTGATCCACCAGATCACGGGCGACCTGCCGTACCTGCGCGACCTGATCGTGATCTCCGAGACCGACGGCGCCCGCCTGCCGTTCAAGCAGCGCTACAAGCGCGCCCCGTCGGTGATCAAGACCGCGCTCACCACCCGCGACGACCCCGGCTTCTGGCTCTACTCTTCCGGCTCCACCGGCTCACCCAAGGGCGCCGTCCACTCGATGTACGACATGGTCGTCACCTCCCGGAACTACGCCCAGGGGGTCCTCGGCCTCACCGAGCACGACGTCACCTTCTCCGCCTCCAAGCTGTTCTTCGCCTACGGCCTCGGCAACAACATGTACTTCCCGCTCTCCGTCGGCGGCACGGCGGCGCTGTGCTCCGAACGGCCCACGCCGGAGACGGTGTTCGGCTGCCTGCGCGAGTTCAAGCCGACCGTGTTCTTCGGCGTCCCCACGCTCTATGCGTCGATGCTCGACTGGCTCGACCGCCGCCAGCGCGCCGCCGGCCGCACGCCCGACCCCGGCGGGGACCACGAGCTGTCCGCGGTCCGGCTGTGCGTCTCGGCCGGCGAGGCGCTCCCCGCCGAGCTGTTCCACCGCTGGAAGGCCCGCTTCGGCCGCGAAATCCTCGACGGCATCGGCTCCACCGAGATGCTCCACATCTTCCTCTCCAACCGTCCCGGCGCGGTTCGCCCCGGCAGCACCGGCAAGCCGGTGCCGGGCTTCGAGCTGAAGATCGTCGACGAGGCCGGCCAGGCCGTCCCCCAGGGCGAGCTCGGCAACCTGATGGTCAAGGGCGACTCCGCCGCGCAGGCCTACTGGCACAAACGCGAGAAGACCCGCAAGACGATGGTCGGCGAGTGGATCGACACCGGCGACAAGTACTACGTCGACCCCGACGGCTACTACTGGTGCTGCGGCCGCGGCGACGACATGCTCAAGGTCGGCGGGATCTGGGTCTCGCCCGTGGAGGTCGAGAGCACCATCGCCAAACACCCGGCGGTGCTCGAGTCGGCCGTGATCGGCCACCCCGACGACCAGGGGCTGGTCAAACCGAAGGCGTTCGTGGTGCTGCGCGAGGGGCACCCGCCGTCGGATGCGCTGGCCGACGAGATCAAGGCCCTGGTGAAGAAGGAGCTGGCCCCCTACAAGTACCCGCGCTGGGTCGAGTTCGTCGACGCCCTCCCCAAGAGCGCCACCGGCAAGACGCAACGCTTCCGGCTGCGGGGATGAGCGGTCGTTCGAACGGGTAGGTCCGACCTGCTCAGGGTGCCGGCACGAAGCGCCGAAAGAGGATCCGCTCGTCGCCGGCCCACCAGTGACCGGCGACGGCCACCACCGCATAGCCGGCAGGGTCCGCGGCGACGGCGAACGGATTGTGCCAGTCGTAGTCGTCGAGAGCCGACGACACCACGACGGTTCCGCCGGATCGCGGATTGCCCCATCGATCGGTGTTCAAGACCCGGATCTCCGCGTCCACCGCGGTGTAGGCAACCGAGTACGCGACGACGGCGCCGGCGGAACCCCAGGCAGCTTGCAGCTCGCAGCCGCTCGACAGGCCGCGCGGCGCAAGCGATCTCACGACCGGCCGCGGCGGGCCGGCGAGCACGCCCGTGTCTTCGACCCGGACCGCCCAGAGCGCAAGGTCGTCGGGCGACGCGAGGTCGGCCTGTGCCCAGAACACGAGCAGCCCGTCGCCCGTCGAGACGACATCAACCCAGTCCTTGGCCGGGCAGTCGTCCATGCAGCTGAGGAACCCGCTCCACGCCGTGATCGCCAACTCGGACGACAGCAGGAGCACGCGGGACCCGTCGGTCCAGGCGAAGCCGTCGGCGAGGCCGACCAGGCTTGCCGGGACTTCATCGGGGTCGTCGTACGGCTCCAAGGCGAGCACGTCCGGCGGCTCGTCTCCGGTCGCATCGGCAGCCTGGATTCGCGGTACGCAGCCTTCGAACGAGGCGTTCCAGTCCGCCGCGCAAAGGGCAACGAGCAGTGCGTAGCGGTCCTCGCGGCATGCCAGGCTCTGGAGCGCCAGATAGGCGAACTCGCGCGTCGGGACGAGCAGCTCCGTCGGGAACGAGAGCTCCGTCGCCTCCTCGTCCAAGAGCACCCGCGTGACCGGTGTTCGATCACCCGTCGACCAGAACAGCTGGAACGCGTCGCCGGCCCAGCCGAGCAACATCCGCGGCGGAGTCCACGGAACGTCGCGACTCCACACCGCGGACGTGGCCGCTCCGCGTTCGTCCAGCATCCGGACGCGCAGGCCGTTCTGCGGTGCATCCACGACATACCCGAGCGCATAGGACCGACTGCCCCACGCCAAGGCCAGCGACCTGGCGTCGCCGGCGACCCCGGCGACGTCCTCATCCGCCGGGACGGATTCGACGACGCTGCCGCCAGGTTCGAGCGGCGCCACCGAGGGATCCGGATCGGGATACTCGAACGCCCCCCCGGGCCCGACGCGGCATTCCCAATCGCACTCGTCCCCGTCCAACCGGTTGCCGTCGTCGCATTCCTCACCCGGGTCGAGGTGTCCGTCACCGCACGCTGGAGGCAGTGCGGGCGCGTCGACCGCCGCGTCGATGTCGGCGCCCCGATCCCGTCGTGTCTCCAGTTCGTCCGACGCATCGACAACCCCGTCCGGCGCCTCGCCCTCGTCCCCGTCCTCGCCTCCGTCGTCGACCTCGGCCGTGACCGTCGTGCCGTCTCCGCAAGACGGACAGGCGATCAGCAGGCTGAAACCGCAGACGAGCCATCCGCGTCCTCTGGCAGGAAACCCTCGAGTCATGGCGCCTCCCCCGGTTCCAGCGGGACCCACTCCCCGGCCGGCCCGCCGAAGGCCCCGATATCGCCGCGCGTTCCATCCGGATCGGAGTGGACGGGGTCGGGATCACCGGCGTCGCGACAGGGCGACCCGGCGCCCAGGCGGTAGTCGTCGACCGCCGCGTCCAGGAAGCCTGGGTCCGCGCGGAGCATGCCGGGGCCCAGCACGACGCCCTCCGGGAACACCGCGCCATCGAAGGCCCAGTCGTCGTTGTAGGCCACGACGTGTGCGCCGGCTGGAGGAAGTGCGACTCGCGCGGCCACCCCTCCTTCTCCTCTCATGAACACGTTGCCCCGCACGTCGACGTCTGCGGCATCGGCGAACAGATGGGCGGCCGTTTCGCCTCCCACGACCACCGTAGGGATTGCGTTGTCGACGAAGGTATTGTTCCAGATTCGCGACGAACCGGACCAGATCCAGATCCCACCCGAGCCGCCGGCCGCCGCGCCACCGTCCGGCCAATCCGCCGTGTTTCGGACAAGAATGTTGTTCCGGATCGTCGTGTAGGCCGGCACGAGAGCGATCGCCGCACCGACGGTCGGGGGCCGGCCGTCCGGGTCCGGGCCGCCGACCGTCAGCACGTTGTCCGCGAAGACGTTGTGGGCAATCTCGGATTCCCCCCGGCTGCCCTGGCCGGAGACCGCACCCCCTCCGGAGCCCGCGCGATTCCCGTCGAAGCGGTTCCCGACGATCTGCCCGCCAAGATGACCGCCAATCGCAGCCCCGCCCCACGCGGCCGAGTTGTCCGCGAACCGGGAGCCCGTGATGGCGCAGTCCAGAGTGGGCACCAGGACGGAGATCGCACCGCCTTCATCGGCCCGGTTTCCAAGGAACACCGAGCCCGCAACGACGATTCGCGTGTCGGCGGTCCAGTTGTCCAGTGCGACGGCGCCGCCCCGCTCGCCGGCGACGTTGTCGAAGAACGACGAGTCCTCGACGGACGCGGACGATGCGAGCACGAAGACCGCGCCGCCGGAACCGGCGGCCGAGCAAGCACTCCACTCGGTGCCGCTCAACTCCAGGGCCGACACGTCGGCGTCCAGGCATCCACCACGCCCGGCGTTGCCTCCTCGGGCAACCAGCCGCCGCAAGACCAGCGTGCCGGCGCCCCAGGCGCGGATTCCCGAGTCCTCCCCGGCGCCGGCCAAGACGGGTCGCCGGTCGGAGCCCGGGTCACCCTCGAGGACCAGATGCTCACCGTCACGCAGCTCGATGTCGACCGCCAGCGCGAAAGGGACCGAATCGGGGTCGGCGACCAGCCGCAGATTGCCGCACGCGCCCCGGGCATCCAGCGCCTCCTGCAGTCCGACCTGAGGGTCCTCGCGGGAACCATCCTGCCGCGGTCCGTGCGGTACGGTCGCGACCCACACTGGACAGGGCGCAGCGACGTCCTCCGGCTCCGAGTCTTCCCCGGTGGTGTCGTCCGCCGCGCCGTCGTCCGGAGCGCCGTCCTGATCGGCTGCGGCATCCGGCTCCGCCCCATCCAGATCGCCCGTCAGCCGCGTCGTGGCGTCACAGGCCCCGCCGGTCAAGCCGACGAGCATGATCCAGGCGCGCAGGCGTGCGCTCCCACGGCAATGACCACTCATCGTGTCAGGCAGCCGTAGCTCTCGCAGTTCGTCTGGCTGCACGCCCCGGTGCATTCGTGCGTATCTCCGTACGCCGGAGCCTGACAGTCGCATTCGGAACACGCGTCGTCGCTCAGGCAATCGTACCCATCACCCCCGTACATCTCGTCGTCGTCGCCCTCGCCCCCGTAGATCCGGTCGGCATCACCATCACCCCAGACGAAGTCGTTGCCGTCATCTCCGAACACGAAATCGTTGCCGTAGTGACCGTAGACGTGATCCGTGTCGTCGCCACCGTACAGAATGTCGGCGCAATCGCTCCCCGCGACGGTGTCCTCGTCTGCTCCTCCGTACGCGTAGACCCGGTACGGGCACCCGCCGCTCGTGAACTCCCAGACGTACCGGTCGACGTCGTCTCCGCAATCGGTCTTCCATCCGTCCGAACGCTCGAACTCGATGGTGTCGTCGCCGGTGGAGCCCGTGACGACGACCTGGTCCGACGTGCTGAGCGTGCCGTAGAAGACCCAGCTTCCATTCACGCAAGCGACCAGTTCGAGCGTCGCTCCGTTGTAGGCGCGACCGATGTGTCGAATGACGTCCACGCCCGCACCGCCGCCAATCGTGCGCGTCGTGGCTTGGGCCGTGCTCGGCAACGCGAACACCACCGCCAGCCCTACCACTCCGGCCGCGAGCGAGCCACACCTCGACGAGTGCTTTGCCATTTCCAATCCCTCCCGGCGAACCACCCGCCATTCGGTTTCGGTATCCGACCTGTCTCTTGCCAAAGTTGAGCGTACTGGGAATCTCTCCGATGTCAAATCAAGGCCTGGTCCGAACCCAACTCCACAGACCCCGAATGGGATGGCCCACCAGCAGTCCGACCCACCATCGTACCGGCTGCTCCAGGACGGCGACGCACCGCCATGCGTGCCGGCAGCAACCATCCGCCGGCCCACGACGGACCGCTCCGGTTGCAGGTAGGATCCTCGTCCGCGGCCCTTCGTTACTTGACATCCGTTCAAGGAACGGCGTAGGAGGCTTCGACCGCGCGGGGCCGCGTAGCTCGGCCGGGTGCGTGCCGTTCCGCCCCGCAGGCGAGCGGCAAGAGAGGTTGTGGAGCCGCCGCCGGACAGCGTGCCGGCGGTGGTCGGGGGAGGGCGTGGTGGAGGCCTTGGCCAAGAAGAATCCCGGCAAATCCGAACAGCTGTCGCTGATGGGCGACGCGGCCCCCGCGGTCTCTCCGGCCGCCTCGCGACGCCGACCGCAGCAGGGGGGCCGCAAGGCTCCGACGACCAAGAAGGCGGAGCTGCAACTCCCGGTGATGGGCCCCGTGGAGCTGGCGAGCGGCAAGACCCCGGTGCGGGCCCCCGAGGCTCCGGCGGCGGCCGCGACCGTGTCGAGCGAGCCCGAGCCCCCGCCCGAGCCCGAGGCGAAGCCGAAACGCTCCGCGCGCGGCGGCGACGGCCGCCGGCGCGCCTCGGCCGAATCGATGGCCGCCCGGCAACGCGACATCTCCGTCGCCGAGTTTTTCACCAAGAACCGCCACCTGCTCGGCTTCGACAACCCGGCCAAAGCCCTCCTGACCACCGTCAAGGAGGCCGTCGACAACTCGCTCGACGCCTGCGAGGAGGCCGGGATCCTCCCCGACATCGACGTGGCGATCGCGCAGGTCAACGGCGACGACCGCTACCGCGTCTCGGTCCGCGACAACGGGCCCGGGATCGTCAAGGCGCAGATCGCCAAGATCTTCGGCAAGCTGCTGTACGGCTCGAAGTTCCACTCGTTCAAGCAGGCCCGCGGTCAGCAGGGGATCGGCATCAGCGCCGCCGGCATGTACGGCCAGCTCACCACCGGCCGTCCGATGACCATCGTCTCGCGCACCGGCAAGGGGAAGCCGGCGTTCAAGGTCACGCTGCGCATCGACACCCAGAAGAACCAGCCGGAGACGCTGTCGGACGAGCAGGTCGAGTGGGAGTTCGACCACGGCACGCTGGTGGAGATCGAGCTGACCGCCACCTACCGCCGGGGCAGCCGCTCGGTGGAGGAGTACCTGCAGCAGGTGGCGATCGCCAACCCGCACGCGCGCATCTCCTATACGCCGCCGGCGGGGCAGGGGCAGACGGTGACCTACGACCGCGTGTCGCAGGAGCTGCCGCCCGAGGCCAAGGAGATGAAGCCGCATCCGTACGGCGTCGAGCTGGGGATGCTGCTCAAGATGCTGCTCTCCACGAAGAGCCGGACGATCCGCGCCGCGCTGGTCCAGGACTTCTCGAGGGTCTCGCCGCGCGTGGCCGACGAGATCTGCGCCGTGGCGGGGCTCAAGCCCGAGGCGCGGGCGACGCGGATGGCGCCGGAGGAGGTCGAGGCGCTGCACAAGGCGATGCAGCAGGTGAAGATCCTCGCGCCGCCCACCGCCTGCGTCGTCCCCATCGGCGAGGAGCTGATGCGGCGCGGGCTGGAGAGCCGCTTCCAGGGCGAGTTCTTCACCAGCTCCACGCGGCCGCCGTCGGTCTACCGCGGCAACCCGTTCGTGGTCGAGGTCGGCCTGGCCTACGGCGGCGACATCCCCGCCGACGAGCCGACCGACGTGATGCGCTTCGCCAACCGCGTGCCGCTGCAGTACCAGAAGGGCGCCTGCGCCATCACCGAGGCGGTGACCGACGTCGCCTGGCGCAACTACAACCTGTCCCAGCCCCGCGGCTCGCTCCCCGTGGCGCCGATGGTCCTGGCGGTCCACGTCGCCTCGGTCTGGGTCCCGTTCACCTCCGAGTCCAAGGAGGCGATCGCGCACTACCCCGAGATCCTGCGCGAGCTGAAGCTGGCGCTGCAGGAGTGCGGGCGGCGCGTGGCGATCTTCCTCTCGGCGCGCCGCCGCGCCATCGATGCCGGCAAGAAGCGCGCCTACATCCAGAAGTACATCCCCCACATCTCCGGCGCCCTGCGCGAGATCCTCGGCTACGGCGACGCCAAGGAGAAGGAGACCGTCGAGTGCCTCGAGTACGTGCTCGAGCGCTCGCGGCTCGAGGGGATGAAGGCCGTCGCGGACGAGATCGCCTCGACCGAGGTCGACGCCGGCGAGGACGACGCGGGCGAGGAGGCGACCGATGCCTGACGGCAAGATGGTCAAGGCGATCAAGTCCGCCGCCCAGGGGGTGCACCAGAAGATCCTCGCCCGGCGCAAGCCGAACCTGAAGTTCCCGCTCCGCTCGCTGCAGAACGTGCGCTACCGCCCCGCGGTGGGCTTCTTCGAGCTGTTGGGCAAGATGAAGGAGCGGACGCTCACCGTCGGCACGGTCAAGACCTTCGCCCAGACGCTGCGGATGATGTCGCTGTCCAAGAACCTGGTCGAGACCGACGACATCGCGACCAAGAGAGAGGCGTACTACGTCTCGAAGAACTGGGGCGAGGCGCGCTTCGACGAGCAGCCCGAGAGCGACCAGGTGATGGAGGACATCGAGGCGCTGTTCCGGGTCAACCGCGAGCAGATCGGCTTCATCCCCGAGGAGAAGGGGGGCGAGGTCGCGGGCAAGCTGACGGTGATCGACAAGGACCGCGACACCGGCAAGACCCTCAGGATCGACTGCACCAAGTTCGGCTCCGGCGCCTACTCGATCCCGATCTCCGTCGAGGACCTCGGCTTCCAGACCGACGCCAAGTTCATCCTGGCGATCGAGACCGCCGGCATGTTCCAGCGGCTGGTCAAGCACAACTACTGGAAGAAGGCCAACTGCATCCTGGTCTCGATGGGAGGCGTGCCGACCCGCGCCTGCCGCCGCTTCGTCCGCCGGCTGTCCGACGAGAAGAAGATCCCGGTCTACGTGTTCGTCGACTGCGACCCCTACGGCATCGCCAACATCTACCGCACGCTCAAGGTCGGCTCGGGCAACGCCGCCCACGTCAACGAGTACTTCTGCGTGCCGAAGGCCACCTTCCTCGGCATCACCCCGCAGGACATCGTCGACTACAAGCTCCCGACCCACCCGCTCAAGGACGTCGACCTCAAGCGCGCCTCGGACGCCGTCAAGAACGACCCGTTCATCCAGCACCACAAGCAGTGGCAGGACGCCTTCGCCAAGCTGGTCAAGATGGGGGTCCGCGCCGAGCAGCAGGCCCTGGCCAAGCACGGCCTCAACTACGTGATCGACGACTACCTGCCGCAGAAGCTCGCGCACCCCGAGCGGTTCCTGCCGTAGCGGTCAGTCCGCCGTCGTCCGCAGCCGGCGGTCCACGCCGAGCACCCGCACGGTGACGGTGCCGGGTCCGGTGCGCACCACGACCCAGCCGTCGGCCGTGCGCCGCGCGTAGGCCGGGCCGCACACCTCGAGCTGCGCGGCGAGCAGCTCTCCCGGGAACTCCACCGCGACGGGCCGCTCGCCGAGCTGCACGTCGTCGTACCATTGCCGTGCCGTGTGCTCGGCCGTCGGCTCGCCCGCCGGCGAGGCGACCACCACGGCATCGATGACCCGCGCCGCGCCCACCGCGTGGGCCGCGCCCGCCACGCGGTGGACCGCGACGAACACGTTGTC
>CAZMRP010000085.1:0-11945 GCA_964568275.1 uncultured Myxococcales bacterium | reverse complement strand
TGCTCGATCCGCCGTTCGACAGCGCGCTGTTCCAGCCCGCGCTCCAGGCCGCAGGCGATCAGCCGGTCGAACTCGCGCGCGGGCCGGAAGCAGGCCAGCTTGTGCCGCGCGTGCAGCTCGCGCAGCCGCTCGCGCACCACCCGCAGCCCGCGCAGGCTCGCGTACCGCGCCGGCCCGTGCCAGCAGTCGGGGAACCCGATCCCGAGCACCGCCCCGACGTCCATGGTGTACCAGTCGGCCAAGACCCCCTCGTCGACGCAGTGGAACGCCTCGTTGACCATCGCCAGCAGCAGCATCTCCTGCGCCTCCGCGCGCTCCGGCGTCGGCGCCCCCGGCCGCCGCACGAGGTGCTCCAGCACCGAGCGGTCCGGTTCCCTGCGTTCCTTGTAGAAGCACGGCCTGCCGGCGCCGACGTAGCCGGCCTTCCACAGCCGACCGATCGACTCCGGCAGGTCGAGCCGCTCGCCCATCCGCTCCTTCATCGCGGTCGCGGCGTGGAAGATCACGTTCCCGCCTGCGGTGCCGTAGACGTCGAGCGGCCCCTGAGGGAAGCCCGCTTCGACGGCGAGCCGATCGACCTCCCACGGGTCGACGCCCGCCTCGGCCAGGAAGAACCCGGTCAGCACGTAGACGCCGAACGTGCGCGACGTGTAGAACCCCGGCCCGTCCCCCACGACGATCACGGTCTTCTTCTGCCTGCGGCCCGCCGCCACGGCGGTGGCCAGCGCCTCCGGCGAGGTCCGCGGCCCGCGGATCACCTCGCACAGCGGCATCAGCGGCACGGGCGAGAAGTAGTGCATCCCGACCACCAGCTCCGGATGCGCCGAGCCCTCCGCCAGCTCGTCCATCGGCAACGTGGAGGTGTTCGAGGCGAACACGATCCCGGGGCTCGCCGCGCGCACCTCGGCCAGCACCTTGCGCTTCAGCGCCAGCTCCTCGAACACGCTCTCGATCACCAGCGGCTCCGCCGCCAGCCGGTCGCGATCGGCCGAGGCCTCGATGCGGCTCATCAGGCGCTCGCGCCGCTCGGCGCTCCACTTCCCCTTCCGGACCAGCGGCTCCAGGTCCGCGGCGATCCGGTCGCGGCCCGCGCGGGCGGTCGGGGCGTCGACGTCGAGCAGCAGCACGCGCAGCCCGGCGTCGGCGCAGACCTGCGCGATCCCGCGGCCCATCAGGCCCGCGCCGAGCACGGCGAGCGACTCCACCGCGCGGGGCCGGCCCGGCCCGGGGTCGGCCAGCCGCGGCGCAACGCCCGTCACGGTCAGGAACAGGTCGATCTTGCACTGCGCGTTCGGGTGCTCGATCAGCGGCGCGAAGTGCTTCGTCTCGGCCCGCACCGCCGCCTCGAACGGCAGCTCCAGCCCCTCCTCCAGCGCGTCCAGCGCCGCCCCGAACCACGGCTTCTGCGGGCAGACGCCGTGACGCGCACGGGCCTTCGCGAGCAACGCCGGCCACTCGCCGCACGCCGCCTCGTCGACCGGCTGCCGCGCCGGATCGTGGTTGCGGTTCACGAGGCCCGGGTGCTCGAGCAGCCACGTCCCGGCGCGCGCCCGCGCTTCCCCCGCGGGCACCACCGTCACGACGCCCGTCGGCGCAAGCTCGGCGGCCGGGAGCACGCGGCCGTGGAGCACGACGTCGAGCATCGCCTGCATGCCGACCAGGCGCCGCAGCGACTCCATCCCGCCGGCCGCGGGGAACAGTCCGACGTTCACCTCCGGCAGCCCCAGCTTGGAGCCGGCGGTGGCGAACACCTGGTCGCAGGCCCACAGCAGCAGCTCGAGGCCGCCGCCGAGCGCGGTCTGGTCCTCCAGTGCCGCGGCCACGGGGAACGGGCTCTTCGCCAGCTCCGCCAGCACGTCGTGGAGCCGGCGCACCAGGTGCTCCAGCTCGAAGGCCGAGGCGCCCTTGCGGATCTCGACCAGGTTGGCGCCGTCGAGGAAGCTGCGGGGCTTGGCGGAGACGAGCAGCACGCCCCGGGCGTCGTCCCGCTTCGCGCGCCGGACGGCCGCGTGCAGCTCGCCGATCAGTCCGGCGCCGATCGTGTTGACGGGCCCGGGCGTGTCGAGCTCGAAGGTCGCCAGACCGCTCCGCTCGTCCCACCGGTACGTCAGCTCGCTCATCGCGCGCCCCCTTCCCCGGCCACCCGCACCAGCGCCGCCTCGCCCTGCGTCAGACCGCCGCAGATCGCGGCCACCCCGCGCCCGCCGCCGCGCCGGCGCAGCTCGTAGACCATCGACATCAGAATCCGCAGTCCCGACGCTCCGACCGGGTGCCCGATGGCGACGGCGCCGCCGTTGACGTTGGTCCGCTCGAGCAGCCGCAGCCAGCGCGCCTCGTCGTGCTCCGCCAGGATCTTCGTGCTCACCAGCGGCATCGCGGCGAAGGCCTCGTTGATCTCGAGCAGCTCCAGGTCGTCCGCGCGCAGCTCGTTGCGCTCGAGCACCTTGCGGACGGCCGCGGCGGGGATCCACGAGATCCCGTTCGGGGCGTCGGTGACCCCGGCCTGGTCGACGAGCTCGGCCAGCACCGGGGCGCCGGTCTCCTGCGCCCGCTGCTCGGTCATCACCACCACGGCGGCGGCGCCGTCGTTGAGCCCCGGGGCGTTCCCGGCGGTGGTGCTCTTCGAGCCGAACACGGTGGGGAGCATCGCGATGCGGGCCATGCTCCCGTCGGGACGCGGCTGCTCGTCCTCGGAGAGCAGCACCTCCTGCCGTCCCTTCCGGCAGCGCAGCGGCGCCAGCTCGTCGGCGAAGCGCCCGGCGCGCGCGGCGGCGGCCCACTTGAGGTGCGAGCCCATCGCGAAGGCGTCCAGCATGTGCTTCGGGACGCCGTGCTTCTCGGCGCCGTCGGAGGCGTCGACGGCCACCGAGTTGTAGCCCGGGTAGGTGATCGGGAAGATCGGATCGATCAGCTTCACCTCGCCGATCCGCACCCCCGCCCGGAGCTGCCGGCTCAGATGCGGCACCCGGCTCATCGACTCCACGCCGATCACGAGCGCCGAGCGAATCTCGCCGAGGCGGAAGCCCCACAGCGCCATGCGCAGCGCCGTCAGCGGCGAGCAGCAGGCGGTGTCGAGGGTGGTGGTGAAAACGTCGAGGCCGAGCTTGAGCCCGATCTGTCGCCCGGTCACCGAGGCCGCCTCGAAGGCGCCCGGGATGCAATTGCCGACGAAGATCTGGTCCACCTCCCGCGCGCCCGGCCCGGCGGCGTCGAGCGCCGCGCGAGCGGCGTGGACGGCGAGGTCCAGCGGCTCGGTCTCGGCGAGCGCGCCCTGGTAGCGGCCGAAAGGTGTCCGTTTGGCCCCCACGATGACGTTTCGCATGATCGTTCCATACCCGACCGGGCCCGCCCGGCACAAGCGCGCCGGTCGGCGGCCGGCCGACGGCGGCCCCGACGAAGCGAACCTGCTATGCTCCCGGGGTTGCCCGAAGGCCGCCGGGACGGGATGCTGTGGACGTCGCGGTGAGGGGGCAGCGGCGCCCGCCGCGGAAGGGAGAACGACGATGACCCGATGCCTGCCCGTGCTGCTCCTGGCCTCTGCGACCGTGACCGCGGGCTGCTCGGGCGGCGACCGGCGGCTGCCCGAACCCGGGGGCATCGGCGACCCGTGTCTCGAGGAGGCCGACTGCCTGCCGGAACTGGTCTGCCTGCCGGACGACACCTGCGGCCTGTGCGTCGAGGACTCCGACTGCGGCCCCGACCTGATCTGCCGCGGCGACGGGACGTGCTCGGCGGGCGGACCGGGCGCGCCGTGCGAGACCGCCGGCGACTGCCGCCCGCCGCTGGTCTGCGGCGACGACGACACCTGCCGCCAGGCCGGCCTGGGCGACCCGTGCGCCGAGGACGACGACTGCTGGTGGGAGTACGTCTGCCGCAGCGACGGCCGGTGCGGACCGGGCGGCCTCGACGAGCCGTGCACCGTCGACGACGATTGCCGCTCGGACCTGATCTGCCGCGGCAACGACCTGTGCGGCCGCCCCGGCCTGGGCGACCCGTGCACGGTCGACACCGACTGCCGCACGGGGCTGGTCTGCCGCGACGACGACACCTGCGGCCCGGCGGGGACGACGGCCGAGGGCGAGGCGTGCACCTACACCGCGGACTGCGCCGCCGGGCTGGCCTGCTTGTGGGAGCGCGACGAACGGGGAGCGCCGCAAGCCGTCTGCCGCCCGGCCGGCGACGGCGGGGACGGGACGTTCTGCGGCTCGACGGCGGAGTGCGCGCCGGGACTGGTGTGCGACACGGAAGGCTACGGAGGCCGCTGCCGCGCGCCGACGACCGACGGCGACCTCGACTTCCCGTGCGCCGCGCTCACGGACTGCGCCGCCGGGCTGGTCTGCAGCGCCGACGGCGGCTGCGTGCGCGCCGCCGGGGCGGACGGGGGCCCCGGCTACCCCGTCTGGGAGGGGACGGAGTGCGAGCCGCGGGAGACGACGACCCCCTCGCGGTTCTACTTCGAGATCCCCCGCGGGCCGCTCGCCGCGGGACACGACTTCTTCCGCCTGCCGTGGCCGAACGACATCCGCCGGACGGCGGACGGCCGCCTGGACCTCACCGACTTCCCGCACCCGGCGACGGCGGGGCTGCCGGTGGACGTGCTCGACCGCTACCTGCGCGCCGCCGAACGGGAGCGGACCGGCTTCGGCACGAACGGCGGAATCTACTTCCGCTCCTCCGCCGGCCTCAGCTGGGAGACGCTCGAGGCGGGCGGCGAGACGCCCACGCTGTTCGTCGTCGACCTCACGCCGCCCGCGTCACCGACGGACCGCCACCGGCGGCTCGGCTTCGGCTGGAGCGCCTCCACGGGCGGCGGCCGGTACCTCTGCCGGGACTGGGTCGTGGTCCGGCCGCCGCGCGGCGCGCCGTTCGAGCCCGGGCGCAGCTACGCCGTGGTGTTCACGACCGGCGTGCGCGATGCCGCGGGCCTCGCCCTGGCGCCGGACGCCGACTTCGCGCAGGTCGTGCGGTCGACCCGGCCGACCGGGGACGACGCGGCCGCGCGCGCCTGGGACGCCTACGCGCCGTTCCGGGCTTTCCTGGCGCACGACGGCATCGACCCCGCCACGGTCCTCGTCGCCGCCCAGTTCACCACGCAGGACGTTCCGGCGACGCTGCGCGAGGCCCGCGCGGTCGTCGAGACGCTCGCGGCGCCGGCGGCCGCCGACCTGGTCCGCTGCGGCGCCGGGGCGGTCTCCCCGTGCGACGACGGCCTCGCCGGCGACGCGCATGTGCGCGGGTGCTTCGGCGAAGACCCGGCGTTCCACGAGCTGCAGGGCCGCTTCCCGACGCCCGTGTTCCAGGAGGGCACGGCGCCCTACCGGACGCCGGCCGACGGCGGCGGCTTCGCGCTCGACGGCGGCGGACGACCGGTGCGGCAGCGCGACGAGTCGATCTGCTTCTCGCTCTCCATTCCCCGGGGCGCGCCGATGCCGGCGGACGGCTGGCCGGTGGTGCTGGTCGCGCACGGCACCGGCGGCAGCTACCGCTCGTTCGTGACCGGCGGCCTCGCCGCCGAGCTCGCCGCCGTGACGCTCGGCGACGGCTCCGTCGAGCGCTTCGCGGTGCTGTCGTTCGAGGCGCCGCAGCACGGCGACCGCCGGGGCGGTTCGGCGGAGGACCCCGAGCTGCTGTTCTTCAACTTCGCGAACCCGGCGGCGACGTACGGGAACGTGCTGCAGGGCGCGGTCGACGCCTGGCAGGCCGCGCGGCTGCTGGCGGCGACGGCCTGGGACGACGCCACGTCGCCGACCGGCGAGGCGGTCCGCTTCGACGCGGCGCGGACCTTCTTCCTCGGACACTCGCAGGGGGCGACGCACGGCGTGCCGGCCCTGGCCTACGACGACTCGTTCGCGACGGCGGTGCTGACCGGCGCCGGCGGCTCGCTCACCGACTCCCTGCTGACCAGGACCTCGCCCTACGACGTGGCGGGCGCGCTGCGCATGGCGCTCGGCGATCCCGACCTCGGCGGCGCGCATCCGGCGCTGACGGTGTTCCAGACGTACCTCGAGCTCGCCGACCCGGTGAACTACGGCCGGTACCTCGTGGGCGCGCCGTTCGAGCCGCCGGGGCCCCGGCACGTGCTGCAGGTCTACGGCCTGCGGGACACCCACACCCCGCCGAACGTGCAGGCCGCGCTGGCCGCGGCTCTGGGCCTGGCGCTCGCCGAGCCGGTGCTGGAGGACCTCGGCCCGTTCGCCGCCGTCGCCTTGCCGGCGAGCGGCAACCGCCGGGTCGGCACTGCGACGGTGACGGCGGTGCTGACGCAGCACGACCCGCCCGCGGGCCTGGACGGCCACTTCGTCGCGACGCAGGACGACGCCGCGCGGCGCCGCATCGCGCAGTTCCTCGGCACGGCCGCGCGGGACGGCGTGCCGACCGTCGTGCCGTA
This sequence comes from uncultured Myxococcales bacterium, assembly GCA_964568275.1. Classification (GTDB taxonomy): domain Bacteria; phylum Myxococcota_A; class Polyangia; order DRWM01; family JAAZOP01; genus JAAZOP01. The sequence continues at coordinate 5,557 of CAZMRP010000085.1, read as the reverse complement.
GCGCCGGACGAGACGGCTCGTCCGGGGCGTCCTTGCCCGTCCCGGCGGAATCCGGTAGGAGTCCGCCCGCCATGCAGCGTTTCCTGGAACCCCGCTCGGTCGTTCTCGTCGGCACGTCGCGCCGCACCGGCAGCGGCGCCTACAACAACCTCGAGGTGCTGCTCCGGTTCGGCTACCCGGGCGAGATCTTCGTCGTGAATCCGACCGCCGGGGAGATCCTCGGACGGCCGACCCACGCCGCGGTGGCCGACCTCCCGACGACTCCCGACCTGGCGGTCCTGTCCGTCGGCCGGGACCGGGTGCCCGCCGTCTTCGAGCAGTGCGTCGCCAAGGGCATCCGGCGGGTGGTCGTGATCAGCCAGGGCTTCGCCGACGCCGACGACGAGGGCCGGCGCCTGCAGCGGGAGCTGGTGGACCGGGCGCGCCGGACGGGCACCCGCGTCCTCGGGCCCAACACGATGGGGCTCTACAACGCCTTCGCCGGCTTCACGACCGCGTTCCTCGACACGCCCCGCGCGGACCCCGCCCCTCCGCTGGCGCTGGTGGCGCAGTCCGGCGTGCTCCAGGTGGGACCGGAAAGCTGGTGCGGGACGATCGGGAAGGCGATCGACGTCGGCAACACCTCGGACGTGGACTTCGTGGACGCGCTCGAATACCTCGAGCACGACCCGCAGACCCGGGTCATCGCGCTGTACCTCGAGGGGATGCCGCGCGGGCGACGGTTCCTCGAGGTGGCCTCGCGGGTGGCGCGACGCAAGCCGATCGTCGCGCTCAAGTCGGGCCGTTCGTCGGCCGGCGCCCGGGCGGTCGCCTCCCACACCGGGTCGCTGGTCGGCGAGGACGCCGTGTTCGATGCGGTGCTGCGACGGGCGGGGGTCGTCCGCGTCCGGACGGTTTCCGAGCTGCGGGCGGCCGGCCTGGCGCTGCAGCGCTTCGCGGCGCCGGCCGGTCCCCGGCTGGCCGTCGTCACGGCGACCGGGGCCGGAGGGATCCTGGTGGCCGACGCCTGCGAGGACCACGGCCTGACGCTCGCTCCGCTCTCCCCGGCGGCGCGCGAGGCGCTGGCCGTGGACCGCATGGCCTGGTATCCGGTGTCCAACCCGGCCGACGTCTGGCCGCTGGTGATGGCGACCGGCGACTTCACCGGCTACCTGGCCCGGGCCTTCGGCGCCTTCCTGCGCGACGACGCCGTCGACGCGGCGCTGGGGATCGTCGTCTGCATGGACTCCCCGTTGCACCGCGACCACGACCTGGTGGCCACCGCCCGGGCGATTTCCGCGGCCAACCCGCGCGGCAAGCCGGTGGCGCTGTGGCTGTACGGCTCGGGGGCCGTCGCCGCCGCCGCGGCCGTGAACGCGGCGGAGATCCCGAACGTCGCCTGCTTCGAGACCTTCGACCTCGGCGTCGCGGCGCTCGGAGCGCTGCACCGGGTGGCGCTCCTGCGGGCGGAAGCGGAGGAATCGGCCGCGACGCCCACGGGCCGGACGACGCTCCGGACCTCCGCCGGGTCCGCTGCGGAGGCGACCCGAACCTCCGGCTCGCCGGCGCCCCCGCCGGAGCCGCTGCCGCCGGGCGAGGTCCTGCTGGGCGCGGCGGCGGAACGGGTCCTGGTGCGCTACGGCATCCCGGTGGCCGCCTCCCGGCTGGTCGACGGAGCCGACGGCGCCGCCGCGGCCGCCGCCGAGCTCGGCTATCCGGTGGTGCTCAAGCTCGTCTCGCCGCAGTGGGTGCACAAGTCCGACCGCGGCGGCGTGGCCCTCGACCTGCGCGACGAGGCGGCCGTCCGCTCCGCGTGCGAGGCGCTGCGCGCCCGCTTCGCCGACGCCACCCCGCAGGGCACGCTCGACGGGTTCCTCGTCCAGCGGCAGGGCGCGGGCCTGGAGCTGCTGTGCGGGATCAAGCGCGACCCGCAGTTCGGTCCCGTGGTGGCGGTCGGCATGGGGGGAATCCACGCCGAGATCTTCCGCGACACCGCCCACGAGCCGGCGCCGGTGACCGTCGCGGACGCGCTCCGGATGCTCGACCGGCTCCGTCTCGCACCGCTCCTCCGCGGGGCCCGCGGCCGGCCGCCGGTCGATCGGACCGCCGTCGCCGCCGTGCTGGAAGCGCTCGGCCGCCTCGCGCTCGACCACCCCGACGTCGCCGAGCTCGACCTCAACCCGCTGCTCGCCGGTCCGACGGGCTGCCTGGCCGTGGACGCCCGCATCGTACGGGGGTGACTCGAACCTGGGTCCGGGACGGCGACCCGACGGCGCGCCCGTCCTACTGCTCCCGCAGCAGCACGTCGCACCCCAGGCGGAGCTTCTCGAGCAGGCGGCGGAAGGGGCCGCCCTTCCGGGCGCGGGCGCGCAGCCGGACGATCATCCGGCGCCGCAGGCGGTAGCGGGTCGCCTTCGGCGGCTTCGGCGGCCGAACGTCGGGGCCGAGCCCCTCCAGCGGCTTCCAGATCTCACCGACGGGGTAGCCGAGGGTCTCCAGATCCTCCGGGACCAGCCGATCGATCACCTCGCGCATCAGGGCCAGCCGGGTCGGATCGGCGGCGAGCTCCCGCGGCCACTTGTCGAGCGACGAGGTGGACGGTCGCGAGTGCTGCTGGACGCCGATCGGGTCCCCCAACCCCTCCTTCGGCGTCCGGGACGCCTGCTTCCCGTAGTCGATCGCCGCGGCCTCGAACGGGATTTCCACGTGCTCGCAGATCCGACGGAACCACACCTCGGGGTCGGTCACCAGGTCCTCGTACCGCACGTGGAGCAGCGGGACCTCGCCGTGGCGGACGAACCCCGCCATCGCCGGCACGTACCGCTCGAGGATCGGGTTGTAGTCGTGGGCGACCTTGTAGTCGCCGTCGAAGAACGAGTTGGCGTAGGACGAGAAGATCGCCAGCGGGTGGCGGGTGAGGACGACGTACCTGGCGTCCGGGAACACTTTGGCCAGGAACGGCAGGACGAGGGCGTAGGCGGGGGTCTTGTCGAGGCAGATCGGCCGGCCGCCGTTCGCCTCCAGGAAGCGGCCGTACAGCACGTCGCAGTAGGCGCGACAGGCCGCCCAGTAGTCGGCCTCGCCGCGGGGCAGGCGGCTCACGAAGAGCTTCTGGCTCTCGGCGGCGAGCACGTGGTCGTAGGGGGCCTTGTCGACCTTGGCCCAGACGCCGAGGTGGGCCAGCGGCGTGAGCAGGTGGGGCTCGGGGCCGCCCTGGATCATCGAGTGGGACGAGAGCATCCGTTCGAGCATCGTGGTGCCCGAGCGGGGAGCGCCGATCACGAACAGCATCCGCACCGCCATCACGCGACCTCCATCCACTCCGGGCGTATACCACGACCGGCGAACGACGCCGAAGAACCGGCAGGGCGCGGTCGCCGGCGGTTGACGCGCCGGCGACGCACGGTTCGGGTTTCCGGCAGGGACAGGCCCCCGGGGGGCCGGCGAAGGCTTGACCGGGCGCGCCGCACCTTGGATACTCCGGCGTCATGACGCGTCCTTCCGAGACCGAGGCACGACCGGGCGCAGGGGCCGCCGAAGCGCCCCGCGACGGTCCGCCCGGGGAGCTCGCGGCCGAGCTGCTGCGCAAGATCATCGACCGCCTGGGGCTGACCTTCGTCGACCCGTCCACGGTTTCCAGCGACACGCCGCTGTTCGACGGCGGCCTGGAGTTGGACTCGATCGACGCCCTGGAGATCGGCATCCTGATCGAGGAGGACTACGGCATCGTCGTCGGGCCTTCGGAGCGGGACAGGTCGGTCTTCGGCACGCTCGGCAGCCTGGCGCAGTTCGTCCGGGACAACCTGCAGCGCGACGCCGCCCAGCTCTGATCGGCGTCGGCTTCCGGCGGGAGCCTCCATGATCATCACCGGCCGGCGCGAGACCTACGACGGCAACTGGCGCATCGTGAACTACGCGACGGAGTCCGACGGCATGCCGACGCCGCGGCTGGAAACGTCGTTCGGCGACGCGGCGATCCCGCTGTTCTTCGTCCAGCAGGAGCTGAACTTCGCGCGCCTGCGCCGGCAGCTCGTCGCCGGCGAGATCAGCCCGATCGGCTTCTACGCGGGCATGATCCGCATGACCGTCGAGGACCTCGCCGCGCGGGTTCGCCTCCGCCGCTCGGCCGTCCGGCGCCACCTGACGCCCGCGGGGTTCGCGCGGATCCGGGTGAGCGAACTGGAGGCCTACGCGCGGCAATTCGACGTCTGCGTCGCCGACTTCTTCCAGCTCCTCGAGCTGCGCGAGGGAGTCGTGGTGCTCGAGTCGACGCAGGAGCCGGGGCGGCTGCTGCAGCACCTCGTGCTGGCGCCGGGGCGCGGCGCGGGCGGGCCGGCCGGGCCGGCGCAGACGCGGGCGCCATGAAGCTCGTCGACGGCTACCGGCACGAGGTCGCGTCGCACTGCGAGAGCGGCAGCGTCCGCAACCTGCTGCGCCACGCGGGGCTGACGGTGTCCGAGCCGATGGTCTTCGGGCTCGGCTCCGGCCCGCTCTTCTACTACCTGTTCTTCGTCAAGGGCATCAACCGCTGGCCGCTGCTGGGCATCCGCAACCAGCCGGGGCGCATCGCCGCCAACGTCGGCAAGCTCTGCGGCGTGGACCTGGAGATGAAGGCCTACCCGTCCACGCGCGCGGGGATGGAGGCCGCGGACCGGCTGCTGGACGCCGGCACGCCCGTCGCCGCGGTCGTCGACATGTTCTACATGAAGTACCTCCCGCGCTTCCTGCGCCACCACGCCCCGCTCCACTTCATCGTCCTGCTCGGCCGCGACGAGCGGTCCTACGCCGTCTCCGATCCCTACTTCGAGGAGGTCGCGACGCTCGACCGCACCGACTTCGCCGCCGCCTGGGAGACCCACGCCCCGCTCGCCCGCGACAACCTGCTCGTCCACGTCCGCTCCGTCCCCTCCACGGTCGACTGGAAGACCGCCGTGCGGCGGGCGATCCGCCGCACCTGCAAGGCGATGGTCCTGCCGCCGCTGGTCCGCCGCGTCTTCTTCTTCGTCGGCGTCGAGGGGATGCGGAAGTTCGCCCGGGAGATGGTCCGTTGGCCCGACCGCTACGGCGGCTCGGCGCTGCGCGAGGGCATGATGTTCAACGCCCTCGGCTTCGAGGACCAAGGCACCGGCGGGGCGGCCTTCCGCCTGATGTACGGCGCCTTCTTGCGCGAGGCGGCCGACCTGTTCGGCTCGAGCGAGCTGCGCGACCTCTCCCGCCGCATCATCGCCCACGGCCGGGAGTGGCGCGCCGCCTCGCGCCAGCTGATCGTCCTGGCGAAGCAGATCCCCATGCCGGAGGAGGATTACGCCGCCTGGTACGCGGAGAATTCGCGCATGCTGCGCGACGGGCTGGCCGACCTGAGCCGCAAGTGGCTCGCCTTCGCCGATACCGAGCAGGCGCTCTTCGGCGATCTGCTCCGGGCCGCGGGCCGCCTCGAGCGGTCCCCCGCCCCACCGGGAGGAACGGCAGGCTGATGCCCGGCCCCGACGCCATGAAGAGCTGGTGGGACGCCTGGGCGCCCTACTGGGACCGGATGGAGGACCGCCACTTCGGCCGCGCGGCGCTCGAGCGCCTGCTG
>CAZMRP010000084.1:0-11973 GCA_964568275.1 uncultured Myxococcales bacterium | reverse complement strand
CCGACGCCCCGGACGCCGGGGACGACGCGGGAGAGGTACCGACGGACGGCTCCGGCGACGAACCGACGGACACGCCGCCGCCGGACGCGCCCGACGTCGCCGAGGACGACGCGGCGGCGGACGGCGACGCGGCGGACGGATGCCGACGGCGGCCCGGGCGGCGGGGTCGGACCGCGCCTCGAGGAGTTCGTGCCGTCCGGTCCGATCGAGCTGACGACGGGACGCGAGGTGACGGGGTTGCACGTGACCAGCGCCGACGGCCCGTGCCTGCGCGGCTCGGGCGTCACCGACGTCTGGATCCACGACAACCGGATCGGTCCCTGCGGTCCCGACTCCGAAGGCGTCGGGGTGGCCCTGGAGCGCGCGAGCCGCGTGCACGTCGAGCACAACGCCTTCGACGACGTGGCGAGCGCGCTGTACGTCTACGAGGACGGCGACGACCTGGTGTTCGACCACAACCTGGCGACGCGCATCCGCGGACCGATGCCGCGCGGCCAGCTCGTGCAGTTCAACAACGTGCAGGGGCGCGGCAACCGGATCCTCTGCAACGTCAGCGACCAGACGCTGCCCGGCTACCTCGCCGGCCCCGAGGACCACGTCAACATCTTCGCCTCGAGCGGCACCGCCGACAGCCCGATTGCCATCGCGTACAACAAGCTCCGCGGCGGCGGGCCGAGCGATTCCGGCGGCGGACTGCTGGCCGGCGACAACGACTCGGAACACGTCGACATCACCGACAACGTGCTGCTCAGCCCCGGGCAGTACGGCGTGGCGATCGCCGGAGGACGCCACTTCCGCGTGCTGCGCAACCGCATCTACTCGCCCGACGCGCACGACTGGAGCAACGTCGGGCTGTACGTCTGGAACCAGACGGACGGCACGCTCTGCGAGGGACACGAGGTCTCCGGCAACCGGGTCTGGTACGTCAACCGCACCGGCGCCTCGAACCCCGCCTGGAACGCGGGCAACTGCGACCCGGTGGCCGGCTGGGACACGGACAACGTGTGGGGCGACGAGACGCTCTCCGCGGCGATGTGGGACGAGACCTTCGCGGCCTGCGAATGACGAACGACGACGCGCGCGACGGAGGAGGCATCGACCCCCGGCCGCGCCGGGGACCTCGGGGTCAACAGAACACGTCCCGCTCGCCGCGATCGATCCGCTCGAGCATCCCCTGCGTCGCCGCGCGCAGCCGTTCCGGCATCTCGCCGAGGGCTCTTTCGATCAGTCGGAGGCCCACCTCGCGGGTGGCGGGCGAGGCGTAGTCGAGCAGGTACTCGCGGAAGGTCGTCAGCGCGTTGGGTTCGCAGTGGCGCTTGATCTCGCCGGGCTTGGCCAGGTCCATGAAGTCCCGGCCGGTGCGACCCAGGCGGTAGCAGGCGGTGCAGAACGACGGGACGTAGCCCAGCGCCGCGACGTCGCGGATCACGGCGTCGAGCGGGCGATGGTCGCCGACGTGGAACTGCGCCTCCACGTCCTCCTCGCCGTGGGCGTAGCCGCCGGGGTTGGTGCGCGAGCCGCCGGAGATCTGGGACACGCCGAGGGCGAAGGTCTCGCGGCGGATGTTGGGGTTCTCGCGGGTCGACATGATGATCCCGGTGTAGGGCACCGTCAGGCGCAGGATCGCGACGAGCTTGCGGAAATCGACGTCGGACACCGGCTGCGGCGGGTGGCCGGCCAGGTCCGAGCCGACCGCGGGCTCCAGCCGCGGGACGCTGATCGTGTGGGGTCCGACGCCGAAGCGCCGCTCGAGGTGCCGGATGTGCTGCAGCAGCGCCAGCAGCTCGAAGCGCCAGTCGAACAGGCCGAACAGCACGCCGATGCCCACGTCATCGATGCCGGCCTGCATCGCGCGGTCCATCGCGGTCACGCGCCAGTCGTAGTCGCGCTTCCTGCCGGCGACGTGGACCCGGGCGTAGGTGCCGTGGTGGTAGGTCTCCTGGAACAGCTGGAAGGTGCCGATCCCGGTGGCCTTGAGGGCGCGGAACTCGTCGACGGTCAGCGGGGCGACGTTGGCGTTGACGCGGCGGATCTCGCCGCGGCCGCTCCGGACCGCGTAGATCGTCTCGATCGACTTCAGCACGTAGGAGAAGCCCTCGGAGGGGTACGACTCGCCGGCCACCAGCAGGATCCGCTTGTGCCCCTGCTCCACCAGCAGCTTGACCTCGCGGGCGATCTCCGCCTGCGTCAGCGCACGGCGCTGCACGGCGGTGTTCCGGGCGCGGAACGCGCAGTACAGGCATTCGTTGCCGCAGAGGTTGGAGATGTACAGCGGGGCGAACAGCACGAGGCGACGGCCGTAGATCCGCTCCTTGACCTGCTGGGCCGCGGCGAACAGCTCGCTCATCAAGCCCGGGTCGGAGAGGCCGGCCAGCACGGCGACGTCGGGGGCGTCGAGGCCCTGGAGCTCCAGCGCGCGGGCGAGGACCTCGCGCACGCGGACGGCGTCGTGGCCGCGCGCGCCGGCCAGCGTGCGCTCGATGGCCGCCTCGTCGATCCGGACCTCCGGCTCGGACGGCGCCGGGGCCGCTCCGCCCGAGACCGGGCGGGCGAGCGGTACTCCGTGCGTGTGGTCGTACCGGGCCTCGCTCATGGCTGCACCTCCCGGGCGCCGGCGGCGCGCGGGGCCTGTTCCACGCGCGCCTGGCGGAAGGCCTCCATCGCGGAGGGGAAGGGGACGAGGGCGCGGTCGAAGATCCCGAGCGACCAGGCGATGGTCAGGCCGTAGTTGGTCATCGGGACGCCGGCGCGCTTGCAGCGCACGAGGCGCGAGAGCACCTCGCGGCGGTGGGCGACGCAGGCGCCGCAGGGGACGACGAGCTGGTACTCGCCGGGGTCGTCGGGAAAGTCGTGGCCCTGGACGTGGACGAATTCGAGCTTGCCGCCCACGTGCCGGGTCAGCCAGCGCGGGATCTTCACCCGGCCGATGTCCTCGCCGATCGGATGGTGCGCGCAGGCCTCGGCGACCAGCACCTTGTGGCCGGGCTGCAGGCGATCGATGCCGACGGTTCCGCGGACGAAGGCGGGCAGGTCGCCCTTGAAGCGGGCGAACAGGATCGAGAACGAGGTCAGCGGCACCTCGGGCGGCGTGTCGGCGGCGACCTTGAGGAACGCCTGGGAGTCGGTGACCACCAGGGCCGGCGGGCGGCGGAGGCGGTCGAGCGCGCTGCGCAGCTCGCACTCCTTGACCACCATGCAGCCGGCGTCGTGGTCCAGCAGGTCGCGGATCGTCTGCACCTGCGGCAGGATCAGCCGGCCCTTGGGCGCCTCGAGGTCGATCGGCACCACCAGCACCGCCAGCTCGCCGGGCGGCACCAGGTCGCCGACGATCGTCGGCGCGTTGATCAGCTCGTCGGGCGCGGCGCGGATCAACGCCTCGCGCAGGTCGAGCACCCCCTCGGACCGGGCGGCGACGGCGCGCAGGTGGCGCACGCCGAGCCCCTCCAGCTTCTCCAGCACCGCGGCGCGCGGGACGCCGAGGTCGGCCTTGTTGAACACCACGAGCGCCGGGGTCTCGCGAGCGACCAGCTCGGCCAGGATGCCGTCCTCGAACGCGCCCCACTCCGACCCCGCCGCCACCAGGATGCCGAGGTCGACGCGGTCGAAGACCTGCCTGGTCCGCTCGACGCGCTGGGCGCCGAGCACGCCCGCGTCGTCGATCCCGGCGGTGTCGATGAACAGCACGGGGCCGATCGGGAGCAGCTCCATCGGCTTCTCCACCGGGTCGGTCGTGGTGCCGGCGACGTCCGAGACGATCGACACCTGCTGGCGGGTCAGCGCGTTGAGCAGCGACGACTTGCCGACGTTGCGGCGGCCGAACAGGCCGATGTGCCAGCGCATCCCCTTGGGCGTGCGGTTCATGGGCGTGGCATCCCTTCTTCGGCTCCGGCTCGCCGGACCGCGATGTTGGGCGAGCTGCCGTGGCCGGTGCCGACGGTGCGCCCGAGGGCCGCGATGCGTCGGCGGGCGTCGGCCACGGCCCGGGTCGGGTCCGCCCGCCGCCACTCGCGGCCGGGGTAGATCTCGTACGCCGCGGCGCGGCTCGCGGGGGTGAAGCACGGCATCAGGACGTTGGCGCCGAACGACAGGACCCGCTCGTAGCCCCGGCGGCGGTCGAGCGTCTCGACGGCGGTGGTGGCGGGGATGTTGGCGCGCGGACAGACGAGGCGGGCCAGGGCCACCACGCGGCAGGTGGTCTGCGCGTCGGCGGGCACCTGGTCGGCCCCGGCGTCGGGGAGGTCCTCGCCGCGGCCGAGCGGCGTATCGGGATGGGCCAGGAACGGGCCGACGCCGATCATGTCGAGGTCGAGCCGGCGGAAGGTGTCGATGTCGGCGGCGAGGTCGTCCCAGGTCTGTCCGGGGAGCCCGACCATCACGCCCGAGCCGACCTCGTAGTCCAGCTCGCGCAGCACGTGCAGCAGGATCAGGCGGTCCGCCGGAGGCGCGGTGGGCGGATGGAGCCGCTCGAACAGCGCGCGGTTCGAGGTCTCGAAGCGCAGCAGGTAGCGCTCGGCGCCGGCGCGGCGCCAGGTCCGCAACTCGCCGGCGGAGCGCTCGCCGAGGCTGAGCGTGACGGCCAGGCCGGTCTCGGCCCTGATTCGCCGGACCAGCTCGGCGACGCCGGCCTCGGTGAGCCCGGGGTCCTCGCCGGCCTGCAGCACGACGGTGCCGAGGCCGAGGGCGGCGGCGGAGCGGGCCGCGGCCAGCACTTCCGCGGGGGACATCCGATAGCGGATCGGCCCGTGGTTCGGGGCGCGCAGTCCGCAGTAGGCGCAGCGGCGGGTGCAATGGTTGGAGATCTCGACCAGCGCGCGCAGGTGGACGGCGTCGCCCACGTGCTCCGCGCGGACGGCGTCCGCGCGACGGCGCAGCCGTTCGAGACGCTGCGGGTCGGGATCGCGCAGCCGGGCGAGCAATTCGGCGCGACCGAGCGTCTCCTCGCTCCCCGCCCCACCCTGCGGCGCGCCGTCGTCCATGGTTCGGCCTCGAGCGGTCGTCCTCCGTCACTCGCCGGTCGGCAGGCAGACGACGAACTCGCTGCCCTGCCGGGGCTCGCTCTGCACGGCGATGGTCCCCTGGTGCAGATCGACCAGCTTCTTCACCAGGGCCAGACCCAGGCCGGTACCCGGGACGCTGGCGGTGTACTCGTTCTTGACGCGGTAGAACTCCTCGAACACGCGCTCGCGGTCCTCGGGTCTCATGCCGATGCCGTCGTCGCGCACGGCGACGCGCACGCACAGGCCGTCGTGGCCCACGGCGACGCGCACGTGGCCGCCTTCCGGGGTGTACTTGAGCGCGTTGTCCACGAGGTTGTTGAACACCGAGCGCAGCGCCTCGCGATCGGCGAGGACCTGGAGGCCGGTCGGGTAGCCGTTGATCCGGTCGAAGGTCAGCCCGATCCGCTTCTCGGCGGCGCGCTCCTTGTGGGCGTCGACGACCTCGGCGACCACGGCGGCCGGGTCCAGCGGCGAACGTCTGAGCGAGAAGTTGCCGGTCTCGACGGCGACCAGCGAGATCAGCTCGGAGACCATCGTGCGCAGGGTGCGGGCGCGGACCATGCAGCGGTCGAGCATCCTGCGGTCGCGCTCGGGATCGTTGCCCGCGGTGCCGGACAGCACCAGGTTGAGGTACGACTCGATGGCGGCGAGCGGGCTCTTGACCTCGTGGGCCACCATCGACACGAACATCGACTTGGCCGCGGCGAGCTTCCGGAGCGCGGTGATGTCGCGCAGCACCGCGACGGCGCCGGAGGACTCGCCGGAGGAGTCGAGGACCGGGCTGGCGTTGACCATGTAGGTGCCGTTGCCGAGGGGGATCTCGCGAATGGCGATCGAAGGCTCGGACTGGGCGCCGAGGGTCTCGTCGACGATCGCGCGGAGCTCGGGGGAGCCCACGGCGTCGAGCTCGGCGGGGAGGCGGGCGGCGGCCAGCTCGGGCATCAGGCGGCGGGCGGCGGCGTTGCGCAGGACGATCTGGCGGTCGCGGTTGACGACCAGCACGCCGTCGGTCATGCAGTCGAGGATCGTCCGGCTCTTGCTTCGCTCGGCGGCCACCTCGAGCAGCCGGCTCTCGCGCTCCTCGCGCAGGCGGCGGGCCTCCATGGTCAGGGCGCGCATCTCGAGGCCGTTGCGGACGCGCAGCAGCAGCTCGTCGGGGAGGAACGGCTTGGGGATGTAGTTGTAGGCGCCGCGCTTGGTGGCCTCGACGGCCGTGTTGATGGCGGCGTAGGCGGTGATCACGAGCAGGACGATGTCCGGATCCTGCTTGCGGATCGCCTCGATCAGCTCCATCCCGCCCATCCGGGGCATCTTGAGGTCGACGAGGGCGGCGCTGAAGTTGCGGTGCTGCTCGAACACCTCGAGCGCCTCGACGCCGTCGGCGGCGGTCTCGACCTGGTAGCCCTCGGCCACGAGGATCTTGCGGCAGCCTTCGCGCATGCCGAGCTCGTCGTCGGCCACCAGGATCCGGACGGTCTCGCCGTTCATGGGGTCTGCTCCTTTCCGGCGGCGGCGAGCAGCGCGCGGACCCGGGCCAGCAGCGCGGCGGGAGCCACCGGTTTCTCGAGGTAGCCGTCGGCGTGGAGCGCCTGCAGCTCGGCGGGGCAGCGGGGGGCGAAGTCGAGGCCGAGGGCGCTGCCGACGGCGGTGACGATCAGCACGGGGACGCCGCGCAGCCCGGGCTGGTCCTTGAGCCAGCGGGCGAAGGAGAAGCCGGCGTCGAGGGCGTCCATCATCAGGTCGGAGACCACCAGGTCCGGGCGGTGGTCGGCGAGCCAGGCGACGGCGTCCGCCGGCCGGCCGAAGGCCTGCACGCGGTAGCCGGCCGACTCCAGCAGCTCGCGGGTGATCAGCAGGAAGTCGGCGTCGTCGTCCAGCACCACGATCGTCCGGGGTTCGCCACTCATCGGCACACCATCCGTCCTGCCGCCGCTCACGCGGGCGGTCCGTCGTCCACCACCGGCTGCTCCACCGGCAGGGTGATGCGGAACGTGGTTCCCTGGCCGGCCTTGCTGTCGGCGGTGATGTCGCCGCAGTGCATCTTGACCACGCCGTAGGCGATGGCCAGGCCGAGGCCGGTGCCCTTGCCGGCCTCCTTGGTGGTGAAGAACGGCGTGAACAGCTTGGGCAGGTGTTCCTCGGGGATGCCGCAGCCGTCGTCGCTGACGCGGATCTCCAGGGAGCTGCCGTGGTCGACGCGGCAGGCCGCGAGTCGCAGCTCGCCCTGGCCCCCGACCGCATCGACGCCGTTCTCAAGCAGGTTGACGAGCATCTGCTTGATCTGGGTCGCGTCGACGAGCATCACGGGCAGGCCCGGCTCGACATCGAGCACGAAGCGGATCGGCTTGCCGTCCAGGCGGGGCTTCATGATCTCGACCACCTCCTGGAACAGCTGGCCGGTGTCGGCGGGGGCCTTGTGGACGCGGGACTGCCGGGCGAAGTCGAGCAGGCCGCGGACGATGTTGCGGCAGCGGGTCGCCTCGCGGACGATCATGTCCACGTCCTCGTGCCGGGCGTCGCCGGCGGGGAGCTGCCGGGCGAGGATGTGCGAGTAGAGCAGCACGACGCCCAGCGGGTTGTTGATCTCGTGGGCCACGCCGGCGGAGAGCTGGCCCATCGAGGCGAGCTTCTCGGTGTGCACGAGGCGCTGCTGGGCCGAGGCCAGCTCGTCGTGCGACAGGCGCAGCTGGCGGATCACGGCCTGGAGCTCGTCGACCAGGTACGGCAGGCACATCTCGGGTTCCGCCAGGCCCTGGCAGACGGCGGTCGCCTTCTCGCGACAGGTGGGATATCCGCAGGCGCCGCAGTTCAGCCGATCCTCGGGATTGTCCTTCTTCATGCGGTGCAGCGCCTCGGTGATCTGCGCCTCCGAGGGCTTGGCGAGCGAGACGTCGTGCCGGACGAAGGTACGACCGAGGTCGAGCTCGGCGAACTCGGCGAGCGACTCCACGACCTCGCGCTCGGTGGTTCGGCGGTTCATCTCCGTGACGAAGGAGGCCACGACCTCCTTGCGCATGAAGGGGCTGAGGCCGTTGGGCATCAGCGGGCCGTTGATGCAGCCTTCGCAGAACAGGATGTCGAACAGCCGGGCCTCGCTGGAGCCGTTGGCGACGGCCTCGAGCGCGCCGAAGACGCGGTCCTTGCCCTCGGTGACGACGACGTCGTTCTCGAGAATGTCGGCCTGCAGGCCGGCGGTCTTGAGCAGGCCGCCGGAGAGGGCGAACGAGCGGCCGAGGTGGCAGCGCGGGCTGTCGAAGAAGGTCTCGGTCAGCTGCTCGGGCACGATGCCGGCGCGGAACAGCATCCGCCGCAGCTCCTCGTAGGTCAGCACCGCGTCGAGCTCCCCGGCGACGAGCGGGTCCCGGAACTCGTTCTTCTTGGCAATGCACGGCCCGATGAACACCACCCGCACCTTGCGGCCCCTGCGCTGGTGGATCGCGCGGGCGGTGGCGAGCATCGGGGAGACGACCGGCGCCAGCACGCCGATCAGCGACGGCATGTGCTTCTCGACGTAGCTCACCAGCGCGGGGCAGGAGGAGGAGATGAGCTGGGTGCCGCCGGCCTTGGCCTGCTGGGCGAGCCGGGCGTAGGCCCGGCCGACCAGCTCGGCGCCCAGCGCCACCTCCCAGACCTCGGCGAAGCCCAGTTCGCGGATCGCGGCGACGACCTTGCCCGGCCGGATCGGGTGGAACGCGGCCGGGAAGGAGGGCGCGAGGCAGGCGATCACGGGGATCTCGCGCTCCGCGAGCAGGCGTTCGACGCGCGGCACGCAGTCGATGATCCGCTTGGCCTGCTGGGCGCAGACCCGCACGCAGTTGCCGCACGCGATGCAGCGCTCCTGGAGCACCGTGGCCTGCCCGCCCTCGACGCGGATCGCCTTCGCGGGGCACTCGCGCACGCAGGTGTAGCAGCGGCGGCACCGCTCGGGGATCGTGGTGACGACGTTCTGCTCGAAGGGGGGCGGAGCGTCGTCGAGGTCGATGCAGGCGGCCATCGTCCGTTCCTCCCTAGACCCGGGCCCTCCGCTCGTAGCGGGTGTGCAGCAGGTGGTGGGACTTCGGGCCCAGCGGGGCGCCGAGGAACTCGGCGTAGATCTGTGAGATGTGGGGGTTCTCGTGCGACTTGCGCAGCGTCTTCCCCTCGTCCTCCTTGTAGATCGCGGCGATGCGGGCCTTGCGGATCTCGTCGGTGGTGAAACGCGGCTGGCCGCCGCCGCCGATGCAGCCGCCGGGGCAGGTCATGACCTCGATGAAGTGGTAGGCGGCCTGGCCCGCGCGGATGCGCTCGATGATCTTGCGGGCGTTGCCCAGCCCGTGGGCCACGGCGACCTTCAGCTCCACGCCCTCGAGGAATTTCCACTCGGGCTTGGCGCCGGTGATCTTCGCCGCGGCCTCCTTGACGCCCTCGAGTCCGGCGATGGGCTGGACGTGGAGGTTCTCGAACGGCAGCGGGCGGCCGGTGACGAGCTCCCAGGCGGTGCGGAGGGCGGCTTCCATGACGCCGCCGGTGTTGGCGAAGATGTCGGCGGCTCCGGAGGACAAGCCGAGCGGCGCGTCCATCTCCTCGTCGGGGAGGGAAACGAAATCGATGCCGGCCTGCTTGATCATCCGGCCGAGCTCGCGGGTCGTCAGCACGACATCGACGTCGCGCACGCCGCTGCCGTTCATCTCGGGCCGCTGCGCCTCGAACTTCTTGGCGGTGCAGGGCATGATCGAGACCACGAACAGGTCCTCGGGCCGCTTGCCGATCTTCTGGGCGTAGTAGGTCTTGGCCAGCGCGCCGAACATCTGCTGCGGCGACTTGCAGGTCGACAGGTTGTCGACCATCGTGGGGTAGTAGTGCTCCATGAACTTGATCCAGCCCGGCGAGCAGCTGGTGAACATCGGCAGCGCCACCGGCTGCTTGTCGACCAGCGACTGCTTGAGCCGCGTGAGCAGCTCGGTGCCTTCCTCCATGATCGTGAGGTCGGCGGTGAAGTTGGTGTCGAACACGGCATCGAAGCCGAGGCGGCGGAGGGCGGCGGTCATCTTGCCGGTGACCAGCGTTCCCGGGGGCAGGCCGAAGCACTCGCCGAGCGCCGCGCGGATCGCGGGGGCGGTCTGGACCACGACGTGCTTCTGCGGGTCGTCGAGCGCGGCCCAGACCTCGTCGATCTGGTCGCGCTCGACGATGGCGCCCACCGGGCAGACGGCGCCGCACTGGCCGCACTGGACACAGACCACATCGTCGAGGTCGTGGCCGAAGGCGGGAGCCATCACGCACTTGAAGCCGCGGAACTGCGGCCACAGTCCGGCGACGCCCTGGGTCTCGTTGCAGACCGTGATGCAGCGCCGGCACAGCACGCACTTGGAGCTGTCGCGCATCAGCGCGGGGGTCGACTCGTCGATGTACTTCTTGCTCTTCTCGCCGACGTAGGTCACCTCGCGCACGCCGAGCTCGCGAGCCAGGGCCTGCAGCTCGCAGTCCTCCCCGCGGACGCAGGTCTGGCAGTCGCCGGCGTGGTCGGAGAGCAGGAGGTCGACCACCAGCTTGCGCGCCTCGCGGACCCGGCGCGTGTTGGTATGGACCTTCATCCCGTCGGCCACGGGGGCGACGCAGGATGCGACCAGGGTGCGGGCCCCCTCGACCTCCACCGTGCAGACGCGGCAGGCGCCGATGGCCTGCACGTGCTCGAGGTAGCAGAGGGTCGGGATGCGGCGACCGGCCCGGCGGGCGGCCTGCAGCACCGTGGTTCCGTCCGGCACCTCGATCGGGACCCCGTCAATCGTCAGCTTCGCCATCTTCGTCTCCCCTCGCCGTCACTTGCACTCGCGGTAGTCGCAGCGCAGGCAGCGTTTCGCCTCGTGCAACGCCACGGCCTCGGTGAACGTCAGCTCGACCTCTTGGAACGTGCCCTTGCGACGCTCCACGGGCAGCATCCGCATCGGGGCCCGCGGGAACGGGACCGGGTCGGCGTCCGGGTCGAAGGCGACGGCCGATGGGGCTTCCTTGCGCCAGAAGGCGTGCATCTCTCCGGTCAGGAAGCGGTCGATGCCGACCGCCGCCCGCTCGCCGCCACCCACCGCCTCGGCCACCGACGACGGCCCGACAGCGGCGTCGCCCCCGGCGAACAGCCAGGGGACCGAGGTCGCGCCGGTGATCGGGTCGGACTCGACGTAGCCCTGGCGGGTCAGCGTGAGCTCCAGGCCGTCCTTGACCTCGGCCGGCTCGAGCACCTGGCCGATGGCGGCGATGACCTGGTCGGCCTCGACGACGAACGGCGCCTCGTCCGACGGCTGGGGGCGGCGTCGCCCGCTCTTGTCGTAGGCGCCGAGAACCATCCTGCGGCAGCGGACGCCGGCGACCTGGCCGTTCTTGATCACCAGCTCCTCCGGGGCGACCAGCTCGCTGATCGTGACCCCTTCGCGCTCGGCCTCCTCGATCTCCTCGCCGTAGGCCGGCATCTCGCCGCGGGTCCGGCGGTACAGGACGGTGACGGTGTCGGCGCCGAGGCGCAGAGCGGTGCGCGCGGCATCGATCGCGGCGTTGCCGCCGCCGATCACCGCCACGCGCTTGCCGACCTGGCCGCTGCCGGTGAGGTTGTAGTGCTTGAGGAACGACAGCGCCTCGGAGACGCCCCGGGCGTCCTCGCCCGGGATGCCGAGCCGCGAGCCCTTGGGGGCGCCGACGCCGAGGAACACGGCGTCGTAGCCCTGCTGCTTGAGTCCGGCGAGGGTGAAGTCCCGGCCGAGACGCTTGCCGGTCTGGATGTCGACGCCCAGCCGTTCGATCATCCGCACCTCGCGCTCGACGATCTCGCGCGGCAGGCGATAGGCCGGGATGGCCTGGACCAGCATCCCGCCGGCCTTGGGCTCGGCCTCGAAGATCGTGGGCCGGTAGCCGAGACGGGCGAGGAAGTAGCCGCAGGACAGGCCGGCGGGGCCGGCGCCGACGATGGCGATCTTCCGTTTCGCGTTCGCCGGGTCGTCGCGCACCT
>CAZMRP010000083.1:0-12052 GCA_964568275.1 uncultured Myxococcales bacterium | reverse complement strand
ATGCCCTGCTCCAGCCCTGGCATCTGGCCCACGGCCGTATCGAACTGATGCAAGGCCATCTCTAGCGGGTTCGTCGCGCCTGGGGGTGTCTGCCGCGTACCGGGTTCTCTGATTGACATCGGTATCCTCCTCATTGAGTGACCGCCGTCATGACGGTTGGCGCCCGTTGCTCTCGTTTAACAGTTGCTCTAAAATCTCACCGGCGACGGTCGGGTTGGCCTGCCCCTTCGTCGCCCGCATCACCTGCCCGACCAGGAACTTGACCGCCGTCGGCTTGCCGCCTCGGTAGTCGGCCACGGCCTTGGGGTTACCGGCGATAATCTCGGCCGCCACCCGCCGCAACGCCCGCCGCGCGGCCCCCGGCGCCTTGAACGGCCGCTTGACCAGCGCCTTGAACCCGCTCCACCCGAGCAGCACGACGGCAAACGGCGACATCGGGAGCAGGATAGCACAACCGCCAAGCGGACCGGGCCGTGGTTCGAGGAGATCGGCGACGGGTTTCGGGAAGTCGCGACGGGGATGGGGAGGACCGCGACCGAACTGGTTGGAACGACCCGCACGCTCGTGGAAATCGGCCGACGGCTGGGGAAAACCGAGATGGAGTCCGGGGAAACCGCGCCAGAGTCCGGGGAAACCGCACCAGAGTCCGGGGAAACCGGCCACGACAGGGAATTCGGGTGGTTGGCCAACCCGCCGACTGGACAGGTGGCGTGTGCCGGCTTCCTGCTGGTAGGAGCGGGCCAACCCGACCCTCGAGCGAGAGCGCGGTCGCCGAGCTCGGCGTCGAGCCGCTCGTAGTGCTCGTGGAGCAGCGTCACGAATCGGTCCCAGTTGACGAGCGAGATCGGGCGGTCCGACCGAGCCGCCTCGGCCTCGGCGTCCTTGGTGAACCCGCCGGTCGAGACGAACAGGCCGCGGTCCGACGAGCGAAGCAGCCCGATCAACTCGCGCAGCTCGGGTCCGCCTGCCGGACCCGCGCGGTGTTTCACCTGGACCTTGATCCGCGGCGACTCCACTCCCAGCGGGTCCGGGTACGCCGTGACATCGACGCCCTGGTCGCGACCGCGGGGACCCAGCTGGACGTGGTATCCCATGGCCTGGAGCACGCCGCTGACGAGCGTCTGGAACTCGTAGCCGCCGAGGGCCTGGAGATGATCGGCGATGCGCTGCGCCACCGGTTCGTGCAGCCCGTCGAACGTGTACGAAACCTCGTCTTCGGCCGCCGTCTCGGGCTCGTGGGGATCGCTATCGCTGGGAACCACTGGGTGTGAGTCGCCGGCACCTCCGAGGACCGCGAGGAACTCCCCGCGATGGGGCTGGACCGAGAACACGGTGCGAATCGAGCCGAGGCTGTTGCGGGCCGCCAGGCTGAATCGGTCCCTCGAGACGGTAGCCTTCCACTGCACCGGCCGCAGGTTGGGGTAGTTGCCGGGCACCGCGCCCGGTTCGTAGCGGTAGGGACCGCAGGCCGCGCCGATCATGATTTCGCGCGTCTCTCGAATCGGCGTCGCGATGATGTCCTGTTCGCGGATCCGGAGGCGGAACGAGCCCAGTTGTGCCAGCGCGTTCGACACCCGGCCTCTGGGCCAGTCGCCGTAGCCTCGCACGATGGCCGCGCGCAGACTCTCCCGGGTCGACAGCGCCGTCATGTCGCCGACCTTGGTCCAGCCGATGGCGACGAGGCCCTTCTCACGAAACGCGTCCGTCATCTCGCTGTCGTTGCCGCGGACGACCCAGCATCCCTGGTCGGTCATGGTTCACCTCTCGTTTCGAGCGGGGACCCTACCATAGCGATCCTCAAAGGACTGGTGGACTCAGAGCGGCTGGGACGAGCCGCCCGCCGATGCCGATGACGACGGCCCCGGCCGGTTCCCCGCCTGTCGGACGCTGGACCGGTTCCGCACGGATTTGTAAGAACCCCCGTCCACGGGGGAACATGAGCCGGCATGAACACCCCCGTCCCGATCGCCATCCTCCTGGTGGGAGAGAACCCGGTCGACACCCAACTCCTCGAGGATGCGCTGCGCAACGCCTCGGACGGGCCGGTCAAGGTCCGGCGGGCCTCGAACATCGAGGAGGCCGCGCGACTCCAGGAACAGCGCTTCTCGGACGTGGCGCTGCTGGTCTGGGACGGCTGCGGAAACCCCGCGACGCTCGTGCGGTCCCTGCGCGCCGCCCGACCGTCGCTGCCGCTGGTGGTGCTCGGCGAGAGCGACGACGGCGAAGTCGCCCTGCGGTGGATCCGCTCGGGCGCCCAGGACTTCCTGGTCAAGCGCAGCTCGTCCGGCGACGCGATCATGCGGGCGCTCCATTTCGCGTCCGAGCGGCACAAGGCGCTGCTGTCGCTGGAGGCGCTGGCATCGCTGGACGAGTTGACCGGGCTGCACAACCGCCGCGGGCTCCTCGCGGCCGGCGCCCGACTGCTGCAGTTCGCCCGCCGGCGCGCGGTGGGTCTGTGGGTCGTCTGCGCCGACGTGGAGGGACTCGCCCGCATCAACGAGGCGCACGGGCGCGAGGCGGGCGACACCGTCCTGGTCGAGACCGCCGCGGCGCTGCGCTCCGCGTTCCGCAGCTCCGACGTGCTCGGCCGGCTCGCCGGCGGCGAGTTCGTCGTCCTGGCGCTCGACGCCACCCCGGAGTCGCGCGCGACGCTCGTCGACCGGGTCGCCCGCTGCCTCGAGCGGCGCAACACCGAGCCCTCGGCGGTTTCCCCCGTGACGCTCGCCGCCGCCGCCGCACGGTTCGAGCCGCGATCCGACGCCGACCTGTCCGCCCTGATCGAATCCGCCCGACGGGAGCTGCGCGCCCGACGCCGGCGGGGGCGTCCGGGCGACGACGTCCCGCCCGCCCGCAGCCGCAAGTCCTCACACTAGTCCGGTGTGGCCCGCGCGGTGAGAGACGCCCGCACACAAGGCGTGCAGGTCACCTGCTTCCGTGTCATACTAAGAGCGGCGAGCAGGTCGCGTTCGGGGTCCCGGGGGGCTGGAGACGGGCATCGCGATGTCGCCACCGCGGTCGTCGCAACCGCCGCAGCGCCCGTCGCGTCGACCGGGGACTGGGCAGGCTCCGCTGCTCAGGCTGACGCAGCTCGCGGCCGGTCGCACCCGCAGCATTCGCCTGCCGCTCCTGGAGGCCGCCCACGAGCGCCTGGGACCGACGGGGTTCTCCCTCGAGCTGCTCGTCACCTGTGAGGAGCCGGAGCGCTCCTTCCACTTCGACGTCAAGGCGGACTTCGGCAGCATCCCGCCGCACCGCGCCGTGCTGACGGTGCTCAAGAGCCGCAGCGAGACGTTGCGGCCCGAGGAGTTGATCGAGCGCGGGGTGCCGGTGCAACGGGGCTTCGCGCTGGAGGTCGACCCGACGACCACCCGGGTCGTCTTCTGGGTCGAGACCGAGGGCGCGGCGTGCGTGCCCGCCAAGCTGGCGGCGGCGCTCCGGGTCCGCTCGGCCCCGGGGGAGCTGCCGGAGCAGCCGCCCGAGCCGGAGCAGCCCGCGGAGGACGACGACCTCGACACCATGCGCCTGCCGACCCGGAAGCTGACGATGAAGGTCGAGCTGGCCGCTGCGCTGCGTCGCTCGGCCTCGCCGTCGCTCGCGCTGCTGGGGGAGGTGTTGAAGGCCGAAGAGCTCGACGAGAAGCTCGGCCTCCTGCGGGGCCTCGTCGCCGCCGGGGCCGACCTGCGGCTCGTCGAGACCGCGGTGCAGGACGTGGCGCTCAGCGAGCACCTGGTGCCGGAATTCGGGCGGGTGCCGTTCGAACGACTGGACGTGTCCGACGGCGTGCACGCCTGGCTCGTCGTGTTCCATCCGGCCGCGCCCCCGCACGTGGTGCGGCAGTGCCTGGTCGTGGCGGTGGAACGCGCCTGTCTGCCGGAAGCGGCGCGGGACAGGTACGACTGGCAGCGACTCGCCCGGGCCGCGACCCTCGTGCTGGCGCGGCGAGCGCGTCCGGAGCTGGACGCCGAGTTGCTGGCGACGCGGCTGGAGGCCGATGCGGGCCGGCTGGCGCTCCTGGAGCGGGCGGTCGCCTGGGCGGAAGCGAGACGGCCCTCGCCCACCCCGCGGCTGTCGGTCGCGGTAGAGACCTGCCTGGAGCTGGTGGCGGGGGCCGACGCGGAAGTGGCCGAGCGCGTGGCCTGCGAACTGCTGGCTCACTGCGGGTTCGTCGGGCTCGCGGGCGAGGTGCCGCCGGCCGCCGGCCCCGACCGGTCGGCGCGCAAGCCATGTGACGGTTGAGCGTGACCGGCGTCAGCGATCCGTCGCCCCGCGCCCCGGTCCGCCGGGGGCGCCGCCCGGCCTCTGCCGCGAGGTCCCGGCCCGCGTGCGGTTCCGCCCGCCCGTCTTGGCCTCGAACAGCAGACGGTCGGCCTCGTCGATCAGCAGGGATTCGGTGAGCTCGCGGCAGCCCGTGGCGGTCGCCGCGCCGACACTGACGGTGACTCGGAGGCGCGCCGATGCTCGGACGATCACCAGAGCCTCGACCCCTTTCCGCAGCCGCTCGCCGAGGGCGAGCGCCCCGTCCGCCGGAATGTCGCGCGCCAGGATGCAGAACTCCTCGCCCCCGTACCGTGCCAGGATGTCCTCGGCGCGAATCCGGCTCTGCATCTCCGCCGCCACCTGCCGCAAGACCTCGTCCCCCGCCGGATGCCCATGCCGGTCGTTGACCGCCTTGAAGTGGTCGATGTCGATCATCAGCACGGAGAGCTGCGTGCCGTGCCGCCTCGCGTACGCCACTTCCGCCCGGAACCGGTCGTCGAAGAACCGCCGGTTGTAGAGCCTGGTCAACCCGTCGCGCACCGACAGCTCGTAGGTCCGCTTGAGGTACTCCTCGTCCACGGCCGCCTGGGCGAAGAACTTCACGACCGTGTGGCCGAACAGCAGCCGGTCGCCGGCCCGGAGCAGCGCCCGCCCTTCGACGCGGTCGCCGTTGACCAGCGTGCCGTTCGTGCTGCCGAGGTCCTCGATCGCCCAGGCGCCGTCGTCCGTCAGGAGCACCCGCGCGTGGAGCCGCGACACGCCTTCGTCCGGCAGGCAGACGCCGCAGGACGGTTCGCGCCCGAAGGTGACCTCGGGCGCCTCGAGCCGGATCTCCCACCCGACCTGGGCGCCCGAGAGCACGACGACGGCGGCTCCCCGAACCTCGAGTCGCCCGGCCTGCTGTTCGAGCGACGCCAGGTCGATCTCGGCCGTCGGCGTCCGGTGTTCCTCGTCCGGGTCCATCCGCTCGGCTCCCTCGGTCGGTTCCAGACGCCGACCGACCACACGTCCCACACGAACGCGGGACCGACGCCCGGCAACACGACCGGGCCCCGGCAACGGGTCGGCCGCATTGTATCCTCGGGTCCTGCCGCGGTCGAGCCCGCCGCAAGGCTGCAAGGGCTCTCGGACGGCGCGCGGTTCTTGCTCTCGGTTCTTGCGCCGTCGCCGGCCTGCACCCTACAATCCGCACTGAGGGGACTCTGGTGTGATGTCCGGGTTCGATGATCTCTTGGCACAGACGACGACGGACTCCGGGTCCGTGACGGGCGGGGCGCGCGGTGAGGAGCTGCTCGAGGTGCTGGTGCGGCTGGCGTCCGGGTACCAGTTCCGCGAGGACGGCGTCGCCGAGCATCTCCGCCGCATCGCGGCGTACGCGACCGTGCTGGCCGCGGCCTGCGGGCGCTCCGCCGACGAGGTCGCGCTGCTGCGCCGGGCGGCGGTGTTCCACGACGTGGGGATGGTCGATGTTCCGGAGTCGATCCTGCGCAAGGAAGGGAAGCTGGACGACGGCGAGACGGCGTTGATGCGACGTCATCCGGAGCTGGGCCGCGTGCTGCTCGGGGAGTCCGGCCCGCCCCTGCTGCGGGAAGCGGCCACGCTGGCCTGGACGCACCACGAGTGCTTCGACGGAACCGGCTACCCGCGGGGCCTCCGGGGCGAGGAGATCCCGTTCGGCGCGCGGGTGCTGGCGGTGGCGGACGTATTCGACGCGCTGACGACGCGTCGCACCTTCAAGGACGCCTACCCGCTCGACGTCGCCTTCGACATCGTGCGGGCGGGCGCGGGGCGGCGGTTCGACCCGGCGGTGGTCGAGGCGTTGGAGGCGCGACGGGCCGAGGTGACGACGCTGGCCGAGCGGCTGGCGACCCCCGAGCGGCCGAGCCGCACGGGGTTCCGCATCAGCGCCCGCGACGTCGCCGACGGCGCCCTGCTGGACGCCACGCGCGACGCCTACTTCTCCTGCCCTTTCTGCCGCGGCCTGCACCCGCGCGAGGCCGCGGTGTGCCCGAAGTCGCGCGAGCCGTTGCGGGCGATCCACAGGCTGTCGGGTCGCGTGGTCGGGGAGCGCTACGAGGTTCGCGCGGGGCTCGGCGTCGGCGGCATGGCGGCGGTCTACGAGGCGCGCCACCGGCTGATCGAGCGCAAGCTGGCGATCAAGTTCCTCGACCTGGAGTCGGCGCACAGCCCGGAGAGCGTGACCCGCTTCTGCAACGAGGCACGCTTCGTGTCGACCGTCGGTCACCCCAACCTCGTGCAGGTCACCGACATGGGCGAGACCACCGAGGGGATCCCGTTCATCGTGATGGAGCTGCTCGAGGGCCGAGGGCTGGGCGATCTGTTGCGCGCGCGCGGCCGGACGGCGCCGCTGGCCGCCGTGACCGTCGCGATCGAGATCCTGCGAACGCTGGCGGCCGTGCATGCCAAGGGCATCGTCCACCGCGACCTCAAACCCGACAACGTCTTCCTGCTCGACGAGGCCGCCGAGCCGCGGCTCAAGGTGCTCGACTTCGGCATCTCGCTGCTGGTCGGCCACGAGGAACGGCGCAAGCGGCTGACCCAGGCGGGCGAGGTCCTCGGCACCCCGCAGTACATGTCGCCCGAGCAGGCGCGTGGCCGGACCGACATCGACCGCCGCTCGGACCTGTTCACCGTCGGAACGATCCTCTACGAGATGCTCGTCGGCCGCCCGGTCTTCGATGGTCCCAACCCCTACGCCATCGTCGGGGCCGTGGCGCTGTGCATGTTCCAGCGGCCGGGGGACCTGCTACCCGAGATGGACCGGTCGCTGGAGCACGCCGTCTTGCGGGCGCTGGAACGGGAGCCGGCCGAGCGGTTCCAGACGGCGGAGGAGTTCCTCGAACCGCTGCGGGCCTTCGCCGCCCGAGACCCGCGCTACCGGGAGGGCCGGATTCTGGACCTCGCCGAGGGCGCCGAGACCCCTGCTTGACAAGGAGGTGGTGATGCGGATCGCGATCTTGCGCCGGAACGCTTCGTGGCTGGACGCCGCCCGCGACGCACTGTCCTCGGGCGGGGTGGAGCCGGTGGTCGTCGACACGCCGAACGAGGCCCTGCAAGCCGCGCGTGACGACGCCGGCGCGCTGGTGGTCGACGCGGAGTCCACCAGCCTGGGCGACGCGGCGGCGCTGGTGCGCGGCAGCGAGGGGACGGAGAACCTGCCGCTGCTCGTGGTGGTGCGCGACCCCCTCCGCGAACCGCTCGAACGGTCGTTCCGGCTGGGCATCGACGACTACCTCGTCGAGTCGGCGATCCACCAGCTCTGCGACCGGGCGGTGGCGCTCTCCAAGGGCGACCCGTGGACGGGAGTGCGCGCCCCGGCGGGCCGCATCGTGCTGGCCGACGAGGACCGCGGCCGCCGGCAGCTCGTGGCCCGCATCCTGCGCGGCTGGGGCTTCGACCTGGCGTTCGCCACGAACTTCGACGAGCTGGCCGAGCAACTCCGCAAGGACCCCGTACCGCGCGTCGTGCTCGCGGCCTGCGACCTGCCGCCGGACGGTGCGTTGGGCGCCCTGCCGAAGCTGCGAGGCGTCCGCCCGGGCGTCGAACTCCCCTGGGTCCTGCTCGCCGACGCGCAACGGCTCCCGGAGGTGCAGGACGTCGCGCGGGCCTACGGTCCGGCGAGCGTGTTCGACCGCAGCGGCCCCCCGGAGAACATCATCTTCCTGGTGAACGACCTGCTGCAGGCGCGCGCCGTGGACGCGCGCCGGTCCGCCCGTCTGCTCCACGGCGGACCCGTGTCGTTCTGGACCGACGGCAGCCCGGAGACGTTCTGGGCCTACGCGTACAACATCAACCGGACCGGGCTGTACGTTCGAACGCTGGTGCCGCCTCCTCTGGGCACGCTGCTGCACGTGTGGTTCCGCCCGCCTTTCGGGGAAGGGCTCGTCGCGGCCGACGCGCAGGTGATGTGGCGCAAGGAGTACGGGTCGAAGTCGGGACCGCTCTACCCGCCGGGCATCGGCATCCAGTTCGCGCGCGTGCCGATCGCCGACGCCGGAGCGCTCGCCGCCGGCTACGAGGCGTTGCTGGCGGAGCAGGAGGGCTCGGATGCGGAGCCCGGAAGCGCGGCCCACGGCCGACCGAGGACGACCCGCCTGCGAGTACAGTGAGGCCCGAACAGGAATGGGAGGGGGAATCCTGCCCGGGCCTCTTGGCGGGAACCGTGCATAGGATGTCACACACCGTGTGGTCGCGCAAGACCCGTGTGACCAGACTCCTGCGGCCGCGGTGTGCCCGTGCCAGATAATCGCTTCGCGAAATGCGCGACCCGTGTGACGGCGAAACCCGGACGCGGCCGGACGATGCCCGGCGAGCCGCCTCGCGGCGTGCCGCCGACTCGGCGGTTCAGACGCGCCCGAGCTTCTTCTTCATGGCGCCGATGGCGGCCGCGACCGACTGCTCCCGGGCGATGCGCTTGTAGGCGAGCTTCTCGCGGGGCGCGAACTTGCGCAACAGGCCGATGTACGAGCCCTGGAGCTTGCGCGCCGCCCGCTGCTTGGCCGACTCGACCCGCGGTCCCGAGCCCTTGGGACCCCCGGCAGAGGGAGTCGGGGCCGCCGCGGGTCCGCGCTTCGGACCGAGCATGCCGGCCAGTTCGTCGAGCGTAAGCCCACGGATCGTCTCGACGATCGTCTCGGCGAACCGCTTCGCGACGTCCTCGATCTTCTCCTGCAAGTTCGACATCTGAAGGCCTCCCGTCGGGTCGTGCCCGAAGTATGTTCGGGGCCGGGCCACCACCGACGGGAAGGAGAAGAACACGACTCTCGAGGATTTTCAATTCCGATAATTCGCTGGGCGCTGCCTGGGGCGTCCGCCCGACGGCGAGTCGTCCCTCGACGGTCAACTCGATTCCCGGGCCGGCTGCCGGTTCCCGGAGCCGTCGAGGCGGGCGCTCAAGCGGCGGACGAGGATGCGGAACTGCTCGAGGTCGCGGGCTGCGCCGGCGACGAGTGCCGCCAGCCGGTCGGGCGACAGGCCGTCCACCGCACCGTCGAGCAGTCCCTGGGCGGTGGACTGCTTCGCCAGTCGCGCCAGGGCGGAGAGCAGGCGCACCACGGCCGGGTCCGGTGGGCGACCGCGGCGCGGGCGCCCCTCGAGCGGTTCGGTCTCGCGACGCACCTCGACCTCCAAGGCGGTCCTGGTCAGGTTCTCGCGGATCGCCTTGCGGGCCAGGGCGAGCTTGGACTTCTCGTCGCGGACGGGCAGCAGCAGCACGTGATGGCTGACGGGCAGCGCACCGGCGACCTCGCCGGGCAGGCTCTTGAGCTGGTCCACGATCGCCACGCACTTCCAGAGCGCGGCGTGCGAGATCCGCAGGTCCGGCCGCTCGACCAGCTTGCGGAACGAGACGTGCGAGCGGCCGCGGCGGCGGAAGTTCTCCGAGCGTCCCCCGAAGAACACCTTGAGCACGTATTCGCCGATCCCGCGAGCCGCCTCGATCCCCTTGCCGATGTAGAGGCGGTTGATCTCGCGAACGGCGTTGTCCACCAGGTCGGCGCGCGTCGTGGTCTCCCCCGGCAGCACGAGCGCCGGCCTGGACACCGGCCCCTTCACGACGACCGCAGGTCTCTCCGCCAGGTTTGCTCTCACGACGGCCATGCTCGCCCTCCCCGGCCGATGCCCGAGAGGTTGGGGGCCGCCCCTGGATGACTCGGCCGACAACCCCGTCCTCTCACCACAGTAGTAGGCTGGCGAAGGCAATTGTCGTCGCGTTTTGTTGAAAATAGTTGGAGCCCGCCCCGGTTTGTCCACGCTTGAAATGGGCGAAATCGTGGCTCCGGGCCGGGGCAACCCATTGGAACTCCGCTTGAATCTGGAATTCTGTTTCCCCGGGGAAACAAAGACCGAGGACCCCGGGGGCGGCGCGCGCCAATTCGGGAGTGGGGCCGGCGGGCCCCCCCGCCCGCCCGCCGGCCGCTCCCGGAGCGTCGCGCCGTCCGGCGGCTTCTAGAAGCCGACGCAGCTCTTGACCCGGACCTCGCAGTCCTTCCAACTTCCCAGGTCGGTGTAGCCGTCGTACCCCTCGCCGCAGATCAGGTTGGCGACCGACGTGTCCCCGATGCAGTCGCTCCCCGCACCGCCATCGATGTAGTCGTACGCGGCGCCACCGTAGATCCGGTCGTTGCCGTCGGACGCGTAGAACGATTCGACACACTGCCCGCCGGAGAGGACGTCGTCACCCGCTCCGCCCGACACGAGGATCGTGCCGGCGCAGGCCCAGTTGTAGTCCATCCGGTAGAACCACTTGGCATACCCGCCACACTCGAAGATGTCGTTGGTCGTGCGGACCGTGATCGTGTCGTTGCCGCCGTAGCCGTACACGTACACGGCGTCCGACGAGCCGCTCACGATCTGGCCGTACACCCACACGTTGTTGATGCAGGCGATGTGCACCAGGTTTCCGCCGTAGTATGCGCGCCCGACGACGATCGTGTCGGCGGAGTCGGTTCCGTAGAAGAAGGAGTTCGAGGCGTTCGCGGTGCCCGCGAGCGCAACGAGGATCGCCACCACAAACACGTACTTCATGACTCAGCTCCTTGCTGTTCTAGAGAAACAGGGATGGCCCTCGCGTGCGGCACGCCCTTCGTGCCGAACGCAGGGGCCGCTCGGTTCAACCGGGTCCCGACCGGGATTCCCGGGGGTGGACCCCGGGCGCGGGGTTCGGGGCGCAACGGGTCGTCCGACCGCGCGGCGGAGCTAGTCGCCCGCGCGCGACGGCGCTGCGCCGGCAGCGGCTCCCGCCCCGAGCAGGCTTCGGGCCCAGGACGCCAGGCGTCCCTGCGGGAACTCGGCGAGGTAGCTGCGGAGGCAGGCCTCGAGCGGCTCGGGAACGCCCGAGCGTTCGAGCAGTCGGCACAGATCGATGCGCGCGTCCTCGCGCAGGGCGCCGGAGGGGTGGCGGTCGAGATACCGTTGCAGGGCATCGCGGCGGCAGGCGGTGTCGCCGAGCCGCTCGCACACGCCGGCCAGATCGACGAGGGCCGTCGCTTCGCGGCCGCTGCCGGGCGACACACGGGCCGATACGTCGCGCAACAGGCCGGCCGCCTCGGCCAGCCGGCCGGCCTGCAAGGCGGCCTCGACGCGGCGATAGAGCTCGTCCACGTTCGGCGGAGCGTCCGCCGGCTGCGGAGGCGGGCTTGCGGGCGCGGCCTGCCGCGGGACGGCGGGCGCGGGGTCCGGTCCGACCGACGGCGCGACCGGGGCGGAAGGGGCATGGGCCACCCGCACGGCAGGTGCATCTTCCGGAAACAGCGCCGCCAGGCGGGCCGCGTTCGCGGGGGGAAGCGGCGCGGGCCGCAGACTGCCGGCGGGCAGTCGCTGGGCCTGCCCGACGGTCACCGTGGTTCCCGCGAGCACGACGTCGACGCTGCCCCGCAGCACGTCGACGGCCGTTCCGCCCGCACCTGCGGTGACGGCCAGGACGGTGCCGGTGACGACGACCTCGGCGGTCGGCGTCTGGACGACGAGGCGGCGGGGAGGGGCGGAGCGGCGCAGCTCGAGGCTGATCGTGCCGGCGGCCAGGAGGATCCGGTCCGGGTCGCGCAGGTCCAAGCGCGCCGCCTCGTCGGCGTAGACGACGAGACCCGGCGACGGCTCGAGGCGGGCGAGCATCCCGGGAGGAGGGCTCGCGGGTTGCGGCCGGACGACCGGCGCGGCGGACGAGGCGGCGGGCGGGCCGCCGACGGCGGGCTCGCGGGACACGGCGCGGACGACGACGACACCGAGCGCCGCCGCGGCCAGCACCGAGACGGTCGCGACGAGGCGGCGCTTCAGA
>CAZMRP010000082.1:0-12072 GCA_964568275.1 uncultured Myxococcales bacterium | reverse complement strand
CCTGATCGTGCTCCTCAATCAACCGGATCACACCCGTCTGGTGACGGAGGACGGTCTGGAGCTGGCGTACCGCGAGTGGCCGGGTCCGAGCAGCGAACGGCCGCCGCTGGTGCTGGTGCACGGCTTCCTGGTCGACCACCGGGAGTGGGAGGACGTGGCGTCGCGGCTGTCGGCCGGCCACCGGGTCCTCGCGGTGGACTTGCCGGGATACGGCGAGTCGCCGATCCCGCCGGACGCGTCGCCGGACCTGCCGCTGTTCGTGCGCGCGGTCGCCGGCGCGATCCGCGGACTGTGCGCCGGCCCGGCGGACCTCGCCGGACACTCGATGGGCGGCGGCATCGCCATCGCCCTGGCCGCCGGGCACCCCGAGCTGGTGCGTCGCCTGGTGCCGATCGACGCGCTGTCGTTCCCGTTCCGGCTGCCGTTCAAGGGTCGCCTGCCGCTGATCCCCGGCTTCGGCCGCCTGCTGTTCAAGCGGCTCTACGGGCACGGCCTGTTCCTGGACTACTTCCGCAGCGACGTCGTCCACGACCCGCGTCGCCTGAACCTGGGGCGGATCGACCACTACTACCGCGCCTTCGATTCGCCGGAGCGGCGCGACTGGGCGTTCCGGACGCTGCCGCTGACCGCCGACCCGTCGCCGATCGCGGCCGTGGCCCCGCGAGTGAAGCAGCCGACGCTGATCCTGTGGGGCGAGCACGACCGGCTGATCCCGCGCCACGTCGCCGAGTCGCTGCAGGCGGCCATCGCCGGCTCGCGGTTGGAGTGGATCCCCGACAGCGGCCACGCCCCGGTGGAGGAACAGCCGGACGACACGGCCCGGCGGATGGCCGCGTTCCTGGAATGACCTAGGCGCCGCGGACGCGGACCTTGAGCACACGCTGGCCGTGCCGCTCGCCGGTCTGGCGCAGCTCCAGCACCCCGCGCGCCAGCTTGCGGCGGTTGCGGGCCCGGTCCCGCACCTCGAGCCGCGTCGGCTCGACCCCCACGACCTCCAGCCAACCCAGCGCCGGGTGGTGGAGCAGGTCGCCGACCTGCGGCTCCACGGGCTGCTCCGCCTCCGTCAACGCCTCGCTCTCCGCGATCACGTCCCCCCAACCGACGGCCGCCGGGGGCCCCGCCGGCGGCGTCGCAACCACCGGACGCGGCGAGGAGCGGTCGCGGTCGGGCGGGAGTACCGGTGGACGGCGGGCGGGACGCGGCTCGCGACGACGGGTCATCGGGCGGGAGTATACCGAAGTCGGCTAGCGGGCAAACAGCCGACGGACCTCGGCGTAGTCGGCGTCGGCGGCGGTCTTGAACGAATCGACGCGGATCGAACGGCAGGTCTCGGCGCCGTCGCCGGCGCACAGGCCGAGCAGCGCGGTACGCATCGCCGTGCGGTCGGCCGCCGCGGAGCCCTCCAGCGCCACCACCGGCGGGCCGGGAAGCCACGGACCGGCCAGCAGCACCTTCAGCTGGTCCTTCACCGGCACCTCGTCGAACCGCTCGATGATCTCCTCGTCGACCACCGCCGCCGTCGCCTGGCCGCGCGCCACCTTGCGCAACGCGCTCATCGCGTTCGACTCGTACTGCAGCTCGAGCGACTCGGCGAGGGTGCGCTGGCCGTCGAGCACCAGGTTGCCGAGGAACCGGGCCGACTCGCGGAACGGCACCAACACCTTGCCGGTCAGCGCCTCGGCCGACGCCGGCCCGCCCTCCTTGGCCACCACGATGTGGTAGCGCTGCTTGTCGCGGCCGTGCATCACCGCCTTGACCAGCACCTCGGCCCCCAGCTCCTCGCCGTGGGCCAGGTACAGGTCGAGCGACATGCCGGCGAAGCCGGGCTTGCGCTCCTGGATCTGCCGCAGACCGACCTGCGTGTCCGGGTAGTAGTCGCCCTGGATCACGCCGGCGCCCCAGCCGAGCTTCTCACCGAGCCTGTCGAGGAACCCGCGAACCGTCGGACCGGCCTGCTCGGTGGTCCCCGGGAAGCCGGTGAGGCACAGCAGCAGGTCCCGGGGGCCGCCGAGCACCGCCGTGGGAATCAACAACGCCAGGGCCGGCACCAGCAACCAGATCGGACGATGTTTGATGTTCCGCATCCTTCCACCCTTCCCACCCGACGCCGCCTCGACTTCCTCCACCTGCACCCCGGCAGCCGTCGGCACGCCTACGGACGGATCACGCCGTCCCCCTATTCAAGCGAACAGGGGTCCGGCCGGACGATCCGGAGCTTCGAACCCCTCGGATCAAAAAGTCTTTCGTCCATGGGAGGACGATGAAAGGCCCCTAGGCCCCGGCCTTCTTCTCGGCGGCGGGAGCGGCCGGAGCAGCGGCCGGGACTTCCTCGGCCAGCTCCTTGCGCATCTTCTCGATCTCCGCCTGGAGCTGCTCGTCGGTCATGCTGACGTCGGACGCGGCCGCCGTGGCGGCCGGCGCGGGGGCCTGGGTCTCCGCGGCCGGCAGGAGCCCCATCTTGCGCTTGAGCTCGTCGAGCTCCACGTCGGCGCCCGGTCCCGCCTCGAGCCGGCGGAACTTCTCCTCGATGTCCGAGCCGCTCATCTCGGCGTGCAGCTCGACCCCGGCCTCGGCCTCGGCGGCCATCTGGTCGATCTTGTCCTCCATCCGCTTGAAGTCGCCGAACGCGCTCCCCTCGGTGATCCCGGCCAGAGTCTCGTTGATCGCCTTCTGGGCCTCGGCGCGCTTCTTGCGGGCGATGAGCAGCGTCTTCTTGCGACCGGCCTCCTCGATCTTGGCGGAGAGCTGGGTCAGGGCGAGCTTGAGCTGTTCGACGGCGCGCTTCTGCGCCTCCCACTGGGCCTTGAACTGCTCGGCGAGGTCGGCGTGCTGGCGCTTGCGGTTGAGCGCCTCCTTGGCCAGGGCGTCGTCGCCGGCCTTGACGGCGACCATCGCCTTGCGTTCCCACTCCTTGGCGTCGCGGACTTCCTGTTCCCACTGCTTGGCCAGGCGCTTCTCGTCGGCGATGGCCACCGCGACCTGCTTCTTGGCCTTGATCAGCTGCTCGTTCATCTCCCGCAACAGCTGCTCGATCTGGATCTCGGGGTCCTCGGCCTTGCTGATCAGCGCGTTGATGTTGGCCTTGATCAGCCTGGCCAGACGCTGGAAGATGCCCATGGCTCCGCCTCCCCTTGCTAGCGGCCCGCGACCTCGGCCCGGCGGTTGATTGCCATGGCCATGTCGTCGAGGGTGGAGATGAACTCGTTGTAGTCCAGGTTCTCCAGCGGCAGGGCGCCGGAGAGGATCACGTTGTCGCCGGTCAGGCCGTAGGAGCAGTGCACGAGCGACTCGGCGTTCTCGCGCAGCAACGCGGAGAAGAAGGCCTCGCGGTCCTTCTTCGGCACGGCGCCGACCTCGGCCCGCACCAGCACCAGCGAGCCCTGGAGCCGGACGACGACCGGCTGCGCCTCGTCCTCGATGCGCACCAGCCAGGTTTCGGAATCGACCTCCTGGTGCGGCAACCCGCTGCGGATCAGATACGCCTGGATGTCCTCGCGCGTCTTCATGGTGCCTCCCCTGACGGGCCGGACATTACGGGAACCCGGACCGAACCGCAAGCGGGCGGCGAGGGCCCGGATCTTGGCGACACCGCACGGGATGCGCTATGTGTCGACCGCGTGACGCCCGGGTGACGCCTCGAGGGCGCGGCGGGCGTGGTGGGCGTAGAGCGGCCGCGCGACCCGGAGCGATCCTCCGCGGTTGCGGGTCCGGAGGGCGGCGAAGGCCACGCGATGAGCGGCAAGGACATCTTCCTCCTCGTCACGCAGATCCTGGGCGGCCTGGCGCTGTTCGTCTTCGGCCTGCGCCAGATGTCGCAGGCGCTCCAGCGCGCCGCCGGGGCCAAGGTCCGCAACCTGCTGTTCCACGTCACCCGGCACCGGCTGGCCGGGCTGACGGTCGGCACCACGCTCGGCACGATGATCCACTCCAGCGCCGCGACGGTGATGGTCGTCGGCTTCATCAACGCCGGCCTGCTCACCCTCGCCGCCTCGATCCCCGTGATCCTCGGGGCCAACTTCGGCACCACCCTGTCGATGCAGGTCGTGTCGTTCAAGCTCGACGACTACTGCTTCGTCGCCATCGCGCTCGGGCTGCTGCTCGAGCTGACGTGCAAGCGCGAGCTGCTCAAGAGCCTCGGCGGCATCCTGCTCGGCTTCGGCCTGCTGTTCCTCGGGATGCGCATCATGAGCGCCGGCGTCGCACCGCTCAAGGGCAGCGGCACCCTCGAGACGCTGCTCGGCTACTCCGACGCGTCGACGATCGGCGGCCTGTTCCTCGGCCTCGGCGCGGCGACGCTGGTCACCGGGATCATCCAGAGCAGCGGGGCGATGATCGGCATGCTGTTCGCGCTGGCCGGAGCCGGCGTGTTCCAGAGCATCGACCAGGTGTTCCCGCTGGTGCTCGGCGCGCACATCGGCACCTGCGCCACGGGCCTGCTCGGGTCGATCGGCACCAACATCGAGGCCCGCCGCTCGGCCGTCGCCCACCTGCTGTTCAACGTCCTCGGCGCGTTGCTCGCCGTGGCGATGGTGCGCTTCTACCGCTGGGCCATCCCGCTGACCACCGACGACCTGATGCGCCAGATCGCCAACGCGCACACGCTGGTCCAGGGGATCAACATGCTGTTGTTCCTGCCGTTCGTCGTCCCCTTCGCGCGGCTGGTCGAGAAGGTCACGCCCTCCAAGAGCAAGCCCGCCGAGCACAGCCACCTCGACGACCGGTACCTCGACACCCCGGAGATGGCCATCGTCGCCGCCCTGCGCGAGACCCGCCGGATGGCCGCCCTCGCCCGCCGCACGCTGGTGCTGGCGATGAAGGGCCTGGTCCAGTTGACCACCGAGCCGTTCGCCGCGGCCCAGAAGAACGAGCAGGCGGTCAACGAGCTGAAGAAGGCCATCGGCGACTACGTCCTGCGGATCGCGTCGCACAAGCTGTCCCGCCGCCAGGCGCTGGTGGTCCAGCACATCCAGACGGCCGTGGCCGACATCGAGCGGATCGGCGACCACGCCACGTTGCTGATCGAGCTGACGACCGACAAGGTGCACCGGCGCATCTGGTTCGACGACCCGTCGATGGTCGAGCTGATCGAGGTCTACCAGCGCGCCGAGGCGATCCTCCGCCTGACCGAGCTGTCGCTCGACCCCCAGCTCCCCAAGGACGCCCGCAAGGAGCTGGCGGCGCGGATCCTGGCCGAGCGCAACCAGTATGCCGAGCGCAGCCGGGCGATCCACGAGCGGCACCGCCAGCGCGTGCTCGACAGGTGCGAGGACGCGCTGACCGCCATGTTCTACAACCGCTTCATCCTCTGCTTCGACAAGACCGTGCGCCACTCCAAAACCATCGCCATCGCCGAGCTGGAGCCGATGTTCTACGTCAAGCAGAAGAAGCTGCAGAAGCAGGCGCAGGAGGTCGTGCGACCGTCGCTCCCCAAGAACGGCGCCTTCAAGGTCGACGAGCGGCTGTTCTCCTTCGAGACGATCGTCCCGGGGACCATCGAGCTGCCGCACCACGAGCCGCTGCCGGACTTCCAGCAGGTGGCGCGCCCCGCCGGCACCCCGTCCGGGACCTGCCCGCAAGCCCCCGCTCCGTCGGACGGCCCGGCCGACGGCGACGACACCCGCGACTCCGAGGCCGGCCCCTCCTCCCCCCCGGCGAAGTCCTAGCCGGCCGCTACTTCGGCTCCGGCAACTCCGGCTCCGGATCGATCGCGACCGCCGGCGGACGGACCCGCACCTCGATGTCCGGAACGGCCCCGGAACCCGCGTCCACCACCGCCGGCTCCGCATCCTCCGGCACGGGAGCCGCGTCGGGACCGGCGTCAGCGGCGTCGGCCTCCGGCTCCGGCAGCACCGCCATCTCCGGCGGCCGGACCCGGACCTCGATCTCCTCCCCAGCCTCGCCCTCGACCGTCGCCGCGTCC
This sequence comes from uncultured Myxococcales bacterium, assembly GCA_964568275.1. GTDB lineage: Bacteria > Myxococcota_A > Polyangia > DRWM01 > JAAZOP01 > JAAZOP01. The sequence goes on along the minus strand of CAZMRP010000082.1, from coordinate 6,152 downwards.
TCCCCCGCGGCGTCCTCCGGGACCGGCGCCATCTCGGGCGGCTGCGTGCGGACCTCGACCTCCGGCGGTTCCTCCGCCGCCGACTTCTTCCCCGACTTGCAGTCGGCGGCCCCGAGCGCCGCGCCGAGCGCGAGGGCTGCGGCGGCCTTCGACAGCCGTCGCGCGGGCGCCCGCGACGGCAGGTACGACGGCGCCGCGACCGCCGGCGCCGGACCGTGGACGTGCACCCGCAGCGTCCGCGCGCCCACCTCGAACCGATCCTGGTCCAGCAGCACGACCGGCTTGCCGGTCGGCACCTCCAGCTCGCGGCCGGCGCGACGCACCACGACCCGCCCTCCCCCTTCCGGACGGTAGAGGATCAGCTTGTCGTCCGCCGAGACCCACAGCTCGCAGGCGGTGCCGGTGTCGTCCCGCCACAGCACGCGGCCCGCGCCGTCCACCCGCAGCCCGGCCTGCCGTCCCGGCAACGCCACGCAACGCAGGTAGCGTTCGCCCTCCGAAGACGCCCCCAGATCCTCCAGACAGATCGCCCGCGGACGCACCATCGCGCACCTCCCGTCGTCGCCCCGAGGCGGAGCGGCCCAGGTTCGCGCGGGAGCGCTCGGCAAGTCAAGCCGGCCCCGTCCGCAGTCCGGCGCGGAACCCCGGCTTGACCGGAACCGCGACCTGAAGCAACGTCGGGATCCCGGACGCCGGATGCGGCGCCGCGGCGGGCGGAGGACGGACGATGCAGTGTCCGAAGTGCCGGGGGTCGACGCGACAGGTCCGGGCGCGCCGCGGGGATCCGGCCACCGGCGAGGCCCCGGTCCCGACCGGGGACCTCGAGCTGGATCGTTGCGGGAGCTGCCGCGGCACCTGGTACGACCGCCGGGAGCTGGACCAGCTCCTGGGGCGGGACCTGTCCGCGGAGTTCGGACGACAGCCGCGCCGGACCAGCCTGCGCACGGTCTGCGCGCAGTGCGGCGCCGCGGCGACGGGACCGGACCGGTCCTGCGCGAGTTGCAGGGCCGAGCTGACGGCGAACTGCCCGCGCTGCGAGGTCGGCCTGGAAGTGGTCCGGCTCGCCGGCGTCGAGCTCGACTTCTGTCGCCAGTGCGGCGGACTGTGGCTGGACCAGCACGAGGCGCTGGCCCTCGCCGCCGTGTTCGCGCTGCGGCCCCCGCCGCCGCCGACCGGGATCCGCTGCAGCCGCTGCGGCCGGTCGAACCTGCCGGCGACCGAGGCGCGGTGCACGGAAGACGGACTGGTGTGCAACGAGTGTCACCTCGCCGCCCGCGCGACTCGAGGCGGGCAGGCCGGCCGCGGGCCGGAACAGCCGGGCCTCGCGGCGGAGGCGCTCCTGGGCCTGGTGGCGACGATCACGGAGCTCTGACCGAGGCCCGTTCCCGGGGGACGACGACGGTTCCGACGGTCCGGCCGGCCGGACCGTCGCGGCGTCGACAGCCGAAAGGCGGTGCAGAATGTCCTCGCGCTCCCCCTTCCGCATGCTCCTGCCTCGGTTGGCACCGGCCGTCGCGGCCACCGGCATCCTGTTCGCCGCCGGCTGCCCACCACAGCCGCGCCACGAACCGCCGCCGGACGACCGGCAGGGACCGACCGACCGCCACCCGGCTCCCGTGCTGCGCGAGGCCGGTCCCCGATGGCAGACCACGTCCACCGCGGACGCCGGACCGACCGCTCCCGCCGACGCCGGACGGCCGATCGAGATCACGTACGTCGGCCGGTCGATCGATGCCGGCGAGGCGAACCCGACGCCCGACCGGACGACGGACGCGGCGACGGCGAACACCGACACCGCGACGTCGACGGCCGAGACGACGACCGACCACGCGACGACGCCGACCAGCGACGCGGCGACGTCGACGGCCGACGCGGCGCCACCGGCCTTCGTCGAGCGGCTCGGGCTGCAGTTCGCGCGGATCCCGGCCGGCAGCTTCCGGATGGGCAGCCCGGCCGAGGAGCCGGGCCGCAATCCGAACGAGGAGCCGCTCCAGGTGACCCTGACGCGGGCTTTCGAGATCTCCCGGAGCGAAGTGACGCAGGGGCAGTTCGAGCGGTGGATGGGCTTCAACCCGAGCGCCGATCCCGAGTGCGGCGCCGACTGCCCGGTGAACGACATCTCCTGGTACACGGCGGCGGCGTTCGCCAACCGCCTGTCCGAGGCCGAGGGTCGGGCGGCCTGCTACGCCTGCGAAGGGACCGGGGACGAGGCGACGTGCACGCGCGTCACGCGCTGGCGGCCGCCGCACACCTGCCCCGGCTACCGCCTGCCGACGGAGGCCGAGTGGGAATACGCGGCGCGGGCCGGCTCCGACACCGCCTTCCCCAACGGGCCGATCGCCGACGCGACCCGGCTCGAGGAGACCGGCGACTGCGCGCGGGACCCGGGCGCCGACGCCATCGCCTGGTACTGCGCCAACTCCGGCGGCGCGGCACACCCGGTCTGCACCAAGACGCCCAACGCCTGGGGACTCTGCGACATGGCCGGCAACGTGGCGGAGTGGACCGGCGACGACGACGGCGCCTGGCCCACCGGCTCGGCCACCGACCCGGTCGCCGGACTGGCCTTCAACCGCGCGCTGCGCGGCGGCCATTGGGGCGGCGACGCCCGCCGCTGCCGCTCGGCCCACCGCGACTTCGCCGCGCCCTACCTGGAGTCGAGTTGGAACGGCTTCCGGGTCGTCCGGTCGCTCCTGCCCGACTGAGCACCATGCCCCCCGGCCGCTCGACGGAGCGCGCCGGCCCTGGGGTCCACGGACTCCAGGCCTGGGGCGCACCGACCCCCGACCACAAGGCCGACGCGGGAGAACGTCCGCAATCAGACTCCGTGATCATTGCTCAATTCGAACCCCAGCGAGCGGCCGAGGCGGTCCTCCCGTTGGCCCGACTCCTGCTTTCGCGTGCGGGCGCGGGACGTTCCGCGGGAGGCAGACGATGAACAAGCACTTCGGACGAGGGGTGGTTTCCACGACGGCGGCGGCGATGCTGGCGACGCTCGCCGCGGGCTGCGTGACGGACGAGGGCGGGACGTTCGGCAATCCGGAGTTGCCGAGCCTGGAGGACGACCTGGTCGGCGAGACCGGGGGCAAGGCCGACACCGGCTACATGTCGACGATGGCGACGGAGCTGGAAGGCGAGTTCGCCGGCGAGGTGCTGCTCGACGTGACGGCGCTGGGCGAGACCGAGCGCACCGACTACCTGGCGCGGCTGCAGGGCTCGTCGTCCGAGGTGAAGAACCTGGTGCTGGACCAGGTGAAGCTCTCGAAGAACAAGCTGAACACCGAGAAGCTGCACATGAACCTGTACACCGACAAGGTCGAGGCGCAGTCGATCGCGCTGGAGGGCACGACGATCCGGATCGCGTACCGGGTGCGGCTCGAGTCGGTGGTTTCGCACGAGGAGCTGCAGGAGGCCGGGTTGTCGATCGAGCAGATCCTGGCGACGCCGACGACGCCGCTGCGCCTGCCGGCGGACCCGCGCAACCTGTTCACGCGCGCGGGCGAGCGGTGCGCGAGCGGGTTCGACGCGGGCTCGCTGGGCGACTACAACTACTTCTACTACTACGACCCGTCGAAGCCCGAGTGCGACCTGCCGATGGTCGACGCGACGTTCACCGTGTCGTCGCTGGCCCCGCCGGCCCAGACGACCTACCCCGAGTACGACCGGCTGCGCGCGGACAACAAGGTCGAGGTGTTCGTGGTGTTCAACGCGGCGGAGCACAACGACGAGGTGTCGCCGAACGACTGGGGCGTGACCGAGTGGCAGCAGTTCAAGCGCGAGCTGTCCTCGCGCGGCTTCCGCAAGACGGCCGACCTGGAGCCGGGCGAGCGGTGGAGCCGGGTCCAGGCGGGCATCGAGGAGCTGATCGACATCATCTCGCCCTACGACATGCACGGCGTCGCCGACAGCGACGCCCTGTTCCGCCGCGGCATCGCGGAGCACGAGGTCATCCTGTACAACGGCCACTCGTTCTACGGCTCGCTGAACGTGCTGCGCGACTGCTCGGTCTACCCGGCGGACAAGTACCAGATCATCTACATGGGCTCGTGCTGGTCCTACGAGTACTACACGCGGCAGGTTTTCGAGTGCAAGAAGACGGCGAGCGACCCGACGGGCTGGGACCTGGCCGACGTGGTGAACGATACCGAGTCGGGCTGGTTCCACAACAACGCGGAGTTCTCGCGGATCCTGCTGACCAACATCTTCGCCGGCGTCGAGTCGGGGGGGAAGGACGGCAACCGCTACTACACCTGGTACAACATCGTCTCGGCGATAAACGAGCACGCGATCCGCATCTGGCGCAGCTGGGGCACCAAGACGCACGAGATCATGGGCGTGTCGGGCGTGCGCAACAACCGCTACGACCCCGAGGCGGTCCCGGGCGGGGACGGCGCCCGCTACGACATGGGCACCGCGACCCCGATCCCCGACAACGCCGCGGCCGGCATCGACAGCGAGCTCGTCGTCGTGCATCCGGTGCGGCCGAGCCGCATCACGGTGGCGCTCAACATCACCCACTCGTACATCGGCGACCTGCAGATCGTCCTGCGCCGCGACGGGGTCGAGGTCCCGCTGGCGCAGCCCGACCGCAGCGGCTGGGAGGACGACATCATCGGCGAGTTCGAGATCACCGACGCCCGGCTGCTCGGCCAGGACGCCGCCGGCTCGTGGATCCTCCACGTGGCCGACACCGCCGCCGCCGACGTCGGCACGCTCAACTCCTGGTCGCTGACCCTGGTCCCGTAGCCCCCCGGCGCGCCCCGTGGGGGCCGCTACGAGTGGTCCAGCTCCATCCGGATGGCGCCCTTGGGGCAGAAGTGGGCGCACAGGCCGCAGCCCTTGCACCAGTCGAGGTCGATGACGATCCGGCCGGTGGCGGGGTCGCGGGTGATGCACAGGTCGGGGCAGATCAGGATGCAGACCTCGCAGGCCCGGCAGACCGAGCCGCCGAAGCAGCGCGCCGCGGCCGTCGCGGCCGCGGCCGGCTCCTCCGGCAGCACCACCGGCTCGAAGTCCCGCAGCCGCTCGGCCACCGGCCGCTTGCGACGCGGCGTGCGCGGCACGAGCGCGTACTCGCACCCGCTGCGCGGCGCCCCGGGGCGATCGTCGACCTCACCCGCCATGCGCCTTGCCTCCGTCCGACCGCAGGAACGCGGGGTGCTCGCGCCGGCCGTCGCGCAGCCGGTGCTCCACCTCGCACCGCTCGCACTCGTAGTGATTCGCGCACACGCCGTCGGAGAAGATCCCGAGCAGCGTGTAGCGGCACGGGTGCTCCCCGGCCCCCGCGTGGTGCAGCCGCCGGATCACCGTCGCCAGCGTCTGCCGCGCGTTGACCGGGCAGACCGACGCGCAGGCGCCGCACGAGATGCAGCTCGGGGCCGGCGCGCCGTACGGACCCCCCAGCGCCTTCGCCTCGCCCCGGTGCTGGAAGTCCACGGCGCAGGCGCCGACCACCTCGCGGCAGACCCGCACGCACAGCCCGCACAGGATGCAGTCCCCGGCGCGCGCCGCCCCCAGCCCGCCGACGTCGGCGCCGTACTGCAGCGCCAGATCCCGCAACACCACGGGCTGCGGCCCCATCGCCGCCAGCAGCTGCACCACGGTCTTCCGCCGCGCCCGCACCTCGTCGGTGTCGGTGCGGACCACGAGCCCCTCCTGCACCGGATAGTCGCACGAGGTGACGATTCGCGTCCGCTTGCCCTTGCGCACCTCGACCAGGCACAGCCGGCACGCCCCGTACGCCGTCAGCCGTTCGTGCCAGCACAGCGACGGGATCGCGAACCCCTCGCGCCGCGCCACGCGCAGCAGCGAATCTCCCGGCTGGGCCCGGACGGTCCGCCCGTCGATCTCGAACTCCACCGAGGTCCGTTCCGGCATGCGCCGCCACCCGCTCCCGCCGCCCGTCAGCGGCCCTGGCCGCCCCGTCCCGGCTTGGTCGTCCGCTTCGTCGCGCCCTTCGAAGCGGACGGCTTCTTGGACTTCGCCCCGTTCTTCGCCCCGGCCTTCGGCGCGGGCTTCGCCCCCCGCCTCGGCTCCGGCGCCGCGACCGGCTTCGCCCGGGCGCGCCCGGCTCTCGCCGGCGCAGGCCCCTCGTCCGGCTCCTCGAGCGACTCGCGGATTGCGGCTGCCTCATTGGCCTCCACTTGGTTAGT
>CAZMRP010000081.1:0-12114 GCA_964568275.1 uncultured Myxococcales bacterium | reverse complement strand
CACCAGCACGAACACCCCCCACACCAGCAGGATCCCCGCCAGCGCGGCGGGCAGCCGCGCGGCCAGCGGCGTCGGCCCGAGCAGCGTCGCGGCCAGCGCGCCCGGCCAATACGCCGCGGCCGGACGCTCGAGGTAGAACTCCTCGCCCGCCACGGGTCCGAAGGCGTTGCCGGGGCCGTCCTCGGCCATCCGCGCCATCACGCCGGCGTGCAGCGACTCCCAGGGCTCGAACGACGGGCGCCGGTCGAGCTGCGGCAGCAGCAGCAGGGCCGCCGCCAGCGCGATCCAGTGCGCCGGCTCGAGGCGACCGAGCCACGACCGCAGGCGGTTGCCCATCACAGGCCGCTCAGGATCTTGTATCCGTCCGGCACGCGGGCGAGCACCAGCCGGTTGTCGCCCACCTCGCTGAACCAAAGCGACTCGCCGGTCTCCGAGCCGGCGACCTGGAAGCGGCCGTAGTACGAGTAGTAGACCTCGACCCGCTCGGGGAAGTAGACCACCCGCCGGTAGCGGATGTCGTAGCGGATCGCCTCGAGGCGCGAGAACCGCGTGCGCAGGCGCTGCTCGAGGCCGGCGCGGTCGTAGTCGTCCTGGCCCGACGGCGTGCCGCCGTCCTCGTAGTAGTCGTCGGCCGCCATCGCCAGCAGCCGCGCGGCGTTGCGGGCCTCGAGCGCGATGCGGTACTCCTCGCAGAAGTCGATCACCTTGCGGTTGTCTTCCGTGTCCTCGACGTCGGTGTTGGGGATCAGCGCCTCCCCGCATCCGCCCAGGACGAACGTGCACGCAACCAGCGCACCGAGACGATTCATCCGACCTCCCACCGGCCTGCGGCCGACCAGCTTATACCACGAACCGCCGAGCGAGGCATTTCCTTCCCGGCGGCCCGGTCCCGGCGCCGCGGCGGCCTAGCGGACGCCGTAGTCCTTCATCTTGTACAGCAGCGTCCGGTGGCTGATCTCCAGCAGTTTCGCGGCCGCGGTGCGGTTGCCGCCGGTCTCCTCGAGCGCCCTTCGGATCAGCGTCTCCTCGACGAACCGCTCGGTCTTCTTCAGCGAGACCTCGCCCGAGGCGAGGAAGGCCTTGATCGGGTCGCGGGCCGCCACGATGCGGCCCGGCAGATCGGCCGCGGCGATGCGGTCGCTCTCCGCCAGCACCACCGCGCGCTCGATCGCGTTTTCCAGCTCGCGCACGTTGCCCGGCCAGGAGTACTCCAGCAGCGCGCGTCGCGCGTCCGCCGCCAGCTCCAGGCGCTGCTTCCCCAGCCGGGCGCACTCGCGGTCCAGGAAGTGCTCGGCGAGGATCAGCACGTCCTCGCGCCGCGCGCGCAGCGGCGGCAGCTCGATCGTCAGCACGTTGAGCCGGTAGTACAGGTCCTCGCGGAACCGCCCGGCCTCGACCTCCGCCGCGAGGTCCCGGGCCGTGGCGGCGACGACGCGCAGGTCCGCCGTGCGGTCGGCGGTGTCGCCCAGGGCGCGGAACGTCTGCTCCTGCAGCACGCGCAGCAGCTTGACCTGCAGCGCGCCGGGCAGCTCGCCGATCTCGTCCAGGAACAGCGTGCCGCCGTCGGCCTCCTCGACCAGCCCGCGCCGGTCCTGCGCGGCCCCCGTGAACGCCCCGCGGCGGTAGCCGAACAGCTCGCTCTCCAGCAGCGTCTCCGGGATCGCCCCGCAGTTGAGGGCCACGAACGGCTTCGCCGCGCGGCCCGAACGGGCGTGCAGGGCGCGGGCCACCAGCTCCTTGCCGGTCCCGCTCTCGCCGGTCAGCAGCACGGTCGTCTTGTAGTCCGCGACCTTGGCCACGGTCTTGAACACCCGCTGCATCGCCGGCGACCGCGCCTGCAGCCCCTCGAAGTCCACGGACGCCGGCACGGCCTGGGCCGAGACCCGGCGTCGCAGCTCGCGGTTCTCCCGGCGCAGCAGCTCCCGCTCCTCCGCCTTGCGCAGCGTCAGCAGCACCTCGTCGGTGCGGAACGGCTTCATGATGTAGTCGTAGGCCCCGGCCCGCAGCGCCTCGATCGCCGTCTCCACCGTGCCGTAGGCGCTCATCACGATCACCGTCGTCGGCAGCTCGCGCGCCGCGATCTCCCGCGACAGCCGGATGCCGTCCATCTTCGGCATCCGCACGTCGGCCAGCACGAACTCCGGCGGCTGCGCCTCGACGCGCGCCAGCGCCTCCTCGCCGTCCGCCGCCTCCTCGAGCTCGAAGCCGTGGGGCGCCAGCAGCGCCCGCAGCAGCTTGCGCACGTTCGGCTCGTCGTCGACCACCAGGATCCGCGCCACGTCCCGCTCCTCCGGCCCGGCGTCGGCCGCCGTCGGGCCCTACCGCTCCTCGAGGGCCCGCAGCGCCGCCTCGGCCCGCTCGAGCACCTGCAACGCCTGCGCCGGGTCGTGCTGCCGCATCGAGTAGTCCTCGGTGCGCCAGGCGTCGCCCGCCGCGATCCCCGCCCGCACCGCCGCCGCGTCCTCGCGCAGCCGGTCGAGGACGTGCTCCCGCAGCCAGCCGTTGGCGTAGCCTTTCTGCGCCAGCTCCTCCAGCGCCGCGACGCGCGCCGCCAGCCGCTCCCACGCCTCCGCCTCGGAGGTCCGCGCCGGCATCGGCTCGTAGCAGGTCACGCCGGCCGGCCACACGTCGAGCCGCGCCTGGAACTCGATCCGCAGGAGCGCGACCAGTCCCGGCGCGTCGGCGGTCACGCGGTCGAGCCCCGCCAGGCGGGCCAGCAGCCGGTCCAGCCGCCCGCGCGCCGCGTCCAAGGTGTCGATCTCGACCTCGCCGGCCCGGTAGGTCCCCGCCTCGTCCCACACCGCGAGCAGCTCCGCCCACACCGCGTCCGCCTCGGCCCCCAGGCCCGTCGCCGCGGTCGTGGTCGTGGTCGTGGTCGTGGTCGTCGTCGCGCCGTCCGCTCCGTCCGGCGCCGGCGTGGTCCCGCCGCCCGTGCGCGGTCCGTTGGAGCAGCCGACGAGCAGCGCCAGCGACAGCAGGTAGGCGAGCCGCAGTGCCTCCCAGGGCGAGCGCGCCGGGCCGACCCGCCGCAGGCGGCGCCGGCCGAGCCCGAACGCCACGCAGGCGGCGAGGAACCCCAGCACGAAGATCCACCTCAGCGTCGATGGGTGCATGCGCTCCCTCCCGGCGGTCCGCGAGCGGCGCGGACGTTCCGGAGGCGAGTTTGCCCGGCTGTCAAGCGCCGGTCAAACCCGCTATCCTCCCGCGGCGAGGACGCGAGACGTGCAGCCGCTGGACCCCCGCAACCTGCCGCCGCTCGAACTGGACCGGGGAGTCGAGGCCGACGAAGCGGGGAGCCGCGCACCCGCATCAGCAGGTAGCGGCGGTCGACCGTCATTCGCACGCCTGTAGGTCGTTCTCCTCAGGGGCACTTGCATTCCGTGGTGTCCCCGCTCACACTGTTGCCATCGAGGCAGTCGGCCGGTCCGTCACACCGGCGGGGAGGGGAGCAATGGTGAAGCGAGCCGCGGCACGTTCGGTTCGAGTCGCTCTGGCTCTGGTCGTTGTCTCGGGTCTGGGTTGCCGCACCATGATACCCGTCGATGGGGGGGGGGCTAACTATCCTCGAACACTGGTTGTTTCCGGATTCGTCATCGCTTCTCGCGACGCGCACGAGCGGTGAGTGGCAGCCGGTCGACAGCCAGATGTTCGCGCGCCGTGACTTCATCGAGAGCTTGAACAGGGTGCTGCGCGCGATCGACGTGCGGGTCGACGTGCTCGCCGAGCGGTTGGAGGTCTACCTGGATGCCGAGGACGCCGTCTGGTCATCGATGATCCCGGCGTCCGGCAGCATCCGTTCGCCTGCCTGGCAGGGCCCACAGAGCCGGGGAGGGCCGCCGATTCTCTCGGCGACCTTCGACGAGATTCGGAGCGGCTATGGGCTCCTGTGCGACCCGGACGCGCGGGTGGACGGGCCGGACGAGGACGTCGTCGCCGACAACGACTGTCCGCTGGCGGTCGCGGCGCGGGCGTTGGGCCACGAGCTCGGCCCGTGCCCGTTGCAGGGGAACTGCGACCCGCTTGCGGATCTCGCGTCCGAGATGGAGGAACTGCGGGCGTCGCTTCGAACCCTCCGGTTCCGGCTGGAGTGGGCCAGGGCGGGGTGGGACGGACACCCCGCCGGAGACGGCGGTGCGGATCCGCCGCCCGTGCTGCACATTCGCTTTCGTGTCGGAGTGGAAATGGAACCGGAGTTCGCCGGAATCGTGCCGGCGTACCTGGTCGACTTGATGGAGCGGTATGGGGCCGCGACCTTCCGCTGGACGTTGTTCGAGGGGAGCGTGTTGTTGCCGCTGGGCGTGGACGAGGCGTTCTGTCCGGCGATGGGGGAGCCCGATCCGGACCGCGGTCCCGGAATCCGGTGGATCGGGTTCCAGCCCGCGCCGGGATCGACGATGCCCGACGTCGATGTGGAGTGGGTCACGCGCAATCTCGTTCTGGGCGAGCCCGTCGAACCGTGGGAGAACTACCAGGCAACTCGGACCGACACCGAGTTCGGGATAAGCGACCTGCTGGCCTACCTGATGGCGTACTGGTACGGGGAGGAAGCCGTACTGGAGACACTGGAGCGGCTTGAGGCGACCGAGGACCAGACGCGCGCTGCCGTCGTACGAATCTCGGAGAGCGTCGGTCAGGCCGTCCACGGCTACCTGAACCTCGTGCCGTCGGGTCCTGGTGTGGGGGAGGTGCGGAACGAGCCGTTGAGGGCGGCGATGAGCTTGTGCGACGCGCCGGACGGGGGAGACCCGGGTGCGGCGCGGGCGTTCGCGATGCGGATGATCGAAGGCTCGGCGGGCGCCAGCCGGGCGTGGTGGAACGCGATGACGGATCCGCTGGCGCTTGTCGAACGGTACGTGGGCGTGACGGGGTTCGAGTACACCGCCACCACTTGGTCCCTTGACGCTTCCGGGACGGGGACCCGGCGGCCGCTGTTCGAGGTCACCATCGATTCCGACTGCGACGGCGTTGCGGACCATCTGGACCGCTGTCCCACCTGGCCCAGCGCGGTCAGCGAGTTGGATCGGGACCACGATCTGCTTGGGGACACCTGCGACCTGTGTCCGTTCGCCGCGCGGCTCGATGACGGGCTTCCGCGGCGGTCCCCGGAGTACATCGTGACGCCCGGCCGGTACGCGCCGCGCGTCGGTGACAGCGACGGGGACGAGGTCGGCGACCGGTGCGACCTGTGCCCGACGATGCGCTGGTTCGACGACGCGGACCCGCACGACCCGCTCACGCGCGAGATGGAAGGCCCCGCGGCGCTCGACTGGGAAGGCGCGCCGCCGACCGACTACCTCGGGTCGGCACACGACGGCGACGGCGACGGCATCGGCAACCGCTGCGACAACTGCCCCATCGTGGCCAACCGGGACCAGTGGAACTGCAACGCGGCCTGGGAGCGGGTCCACCCGACGGCGGCTCCCCTGCTTCTCGCCACGCCGACACCCTGGCGCGTCGGCGTCGGTGACGCCTGCGACTCGGACTGGCCGTGCGTCGACTCCTGCGTCGCGCCCGAGCGGGAGCCGACGCTCCACGTCGAGAGGATGGAGGGAGACGAGCGGTACTGGACACCGCCGCACCAGCCGACCGCGTCGGTCGACGTTTGCCCCACCTGGCGGAATCGTGCTGGCGGTGGCACCTCGACGCTCGGACCGGCGGTCGATACGCTGGTGCAGCGCTGTCATTGCAGCGAGAGCGAGCGGGCGGACGGGACGTGCCTATGGGTTCTCTGTCCGTTGAGCGTGCCGCCCGGCAGCGGACGGTGGGACGATGCCGACTACGATGACGCTCCGCGCGACACCTCGGGCGAGGTCCTGCCGACGCCGTACCAGTACCAGGAGCTGTACCACGGTGATCCCGACCTTGGGCTGTTGGGTACGCGAGGATCGATCCTGGGCTACGCCGCCTATTGGGCCGCAGGCCGCCCGACACGCCAGGAGTGGAACTGGCACCACGACCTGTGCGTCGAGGAACACCTGTCGCCCTGCCGCGCCGACGCGCAGATGTGGTTCCGGCCGCTTCCAACGGTCGGCACGGGGTTCTTCGGACGCGCCTATGACCGAGCCTACGGGAACACCTACACGCGTTGGACCCAACTCGACGGCGAGGGGATCGCGAACACCCTGCCCGCCGGGACGATGCACCCGCCGTTCCGGGCGGGCGGAGGGGGCGCGACCGGCGTCACGATTCCATGGGTGATGGATGACACCGGGCGCCTCGGCCGCAACACCAACGCGCTGATCGACATCCTCCGGGTCCGCTGCTTCGCCGAATGGGGGCCCTGTCCCGGTTGGCCCGATTGGCTGTTCTTCGAGACGCCCGGCGACGAGGTCGCGGGAGTGACGGTATCGAGCTGGAGTGCCGCGAGCAACGATCTCGGCTGGACACTCGGGACGAAGCCGACCTCGCCCGCCGTGTTCGACCTGATCGATCCGGCGGCGGCCTTCGCCTTCGACGGCAAGGGCGACCCATACCGCTTCTGGTCGTTCGGCGGAAGCGACGCGTCGGGACGGGCTTCGGACCAGATGTGGGTCGCAGCCCTGACGGTTCGGGACGCCTGGGGCTTCGAGCACCCGGTGGAGGCGGCCGGGCTGCCGGTGGAGCTGACGGCCGACGGCCGTCCGGACCCGGAGCGGACGTTCTTCGCCCTCTCGCCCGTCGCCCGCGGGAACCTCTGGCCGCCGGCGCGACAGGGTGCAGTGCTGGTCTGCACCGGCGCCGGGTCGTCGGTTGCCGCCGGCTGCGACGGGCAGTGTCCGCGGCCGGCGGTGGCGCTGGGTCTCGAGCCGCCGCCCGACGGCGACCGGGAGCCGGCGGGCTCCCTGCTGCTGGTCGGCGGGGAAGGCGATGCCGGGCCGCGCTCGGACATCTGGCTCTACGAGGAACGGGCGACGTGGATTCCGCCGTCCGACGTCACGCCGGGCGACGACGGACCGTGGGTCTCCGGATGGCGCCAGCTCGGTGAACTGCCCGACGTGGCGGGGGGCCTGGCCGAGCCGGGCGTCACCCAGGTGGGTCGGACCTTGTGGCTGGTCGGGGGTCGCACCGCGGCGGGTCCGACGTCCGACCTCTTCCGGATCGACCTCGATTCCGGGACGGCCACGCGGATCGCCGGCTCGGGTGGCGCCTCCGGCCGCGTCGCGCCGGCGGTGGCGTACGACCCGGCACGCGGCAGGCTGGTCGTGTTCGGCGGCAGCGACGCGTCGAACCGTGCCGTCGCCGACCTGTGGTACGTCGATCCCCTGACGGGCGGGTGGTCCCTCGCGGCGGCGCCGTGCGCGGGAGACGGCTGTCCGGGCGCCGCCGGGCGAACGGCGTTGTCGGTGAACCGGCCGACGAGCGAGGTGACGGTGGTCGCCGACCGTGGCGTGTCGACCCCGGCGACCTCCGCCTGGACCCTGCGCGCGGGGGTCTGGGAGTCGCTGGGCGAGCGTCGGGGCGACGTTGCGGTCGCCGACTGTGACGGCGACGGGGCTGCCGACGCATTGCACGGCGCGCGCTGCGCGATCGGTTCGACGGCCGGCTTCCCCGAGTTCGGCCGGCTGCGCTGTGCGGGCGTCGGCCTGACGTGTCGAGCTCCCGCCGCGCCGGCCGTGGTCGTGAGCGAGCGGACGATGCGGGATCTGGCGGCCGTGGCGACGCAGGGGGGTGAGGTGTTCGCGGTGCGGGGCACGCAGGTCGAGGTGTTCCGCATCGGGCCGACGGGGGAGATCGTCCCGGCGCGCACGCTTCGCCTCCGCAGCGCGGCCCACGACCTCGCGGCGGCCCCCGGCGCGCTCCTCGCGGCCCATCCCCAGGGCGTTTCGCTGTACGACATCGCCGGGGGATCGCTGTTGGCCACGATCGACACGTGCGGCAAGCCGCGGCGGGTGTTCGTCGCCGGTCGGCGGGCGTACATCGTCGGGCTGCTGTCGGTGGCAGTGGCGGACATCTCGGAGCCGGCCGCGCCGGTAGTCCTCGACCGGTTCCGCCTGTTGCCGGCGCCGGAGGGTCTGGCGCTTCACTCCTGCTCGGACTGCGGGTGGTTCGACCGCGGGGTGGACCGGCTCTGCGACGGGCTCGGCGGCTGCGGCGTCTTCGGCCGCGGCACGGCGGCGTACGATCGCGGGCTGCTGTTCCTGCACCTGTTCGGCGTGTTGCACGTGCTCGACGTGCGGCACGGGTCCGGTCCCGCCGTGCTGGCGTCGGTCCCGGTGGGGTTGGCGCGCGAGCTGCGGGTCGAGGGCGACTTCGTGTACGTCCTGCGGCCGTTCCGGGAGGGCCTGGCGGTCCGGCGGGGCCGGTCGGGCGAGTGGTCGGTCGCCGGGCCGCACGACGTCGGTGGCTGGGTCGATGCGGCGCTCGACGTCGGCCCGTGGACGCTGCACTGGGCGCCGGGGCGCTTGCAGGTAGCGACGAGGCAGTAGATGGAACGCGGTCGACATCGGAGGCAGGACCCGCTGGCCGGGCTCGGGGCCAGGCTGACGGCGCTCGGCCTGGTCCTGGGGTGCACGGCCTGCCAGACGACGCCGTCGTCGGACGATGGAGGCGAGGCCGAGGCGTGCACGTTCGTTTCGTGCGAGGAGGCGTGCCGGGCACGCGGGCTGTGTTATGGCAGTTGCGCCGGGGGCCGGTGCGGATGCAGCACGAACTGCGGCGGCGACGTCGATGCCCGCCCGGACACGTTCTTCGACCGCTGGGAAGGTACCGACGCGGCGGACCTCGACACCGCGGACCGTCTGGAGGCCGACGACGGCGAGATCGAGGAGTGCCCGCAGGTCGTACCCGACGAGGTCCGCCCCGGGGCCTCGCCGGGCGTCGCCTGCCGGCGGATGTCGGTTGCCGAGGCCGAACACGGTCTGTACGAATTCGGCGGAGACGGGGACAGGATCGTCTACTCGGGTGATGACCCGTCCGCCGGCCACGGCTTGTGGACGGTAGACCGGGGATCCCGGTGCACGCAGCTCGTCGCACCCGGCGTTGCTCCGACCGGAGGTAGCGCCTTTCTCACCAGCCCCGACGTGGAGGGAACGCGGGTTGGATTCTCGTTCGCGTATCCCGAGAGCGACACGACCGCGCGCTGCGAGCTGCACCTCCTCGACCTCGAGACGGGGGACCGGCGGATGCTCGACGGCAACACCTCGGCGAACCGGGAACCGGACAACTCGCCGGGCTGCTTCATCGACTACGTCGCGCTGGAGTACCCCTGGGTCGTCTGGCGGGACATCCGTCAGGATGCGACCGAGCTAGGGGATCCTCACCCCTATCGCCCGAACATTCTCGCGGGCGAGATCGAGAGCGGGGCGCGGCTGGCGCTCAATGTGGATCCCATCTCCAGCGCCAGCCTGCCGGGGATCCTGACGGGGTGTGGAGGATTGGTAGATCTTGCGCGTGGCTTGGCGGTGTTCGACGACTGTTGGTGGGATCCGGATGCGCCGCCTGGCGGGAACATCGTCTACGAGGTGGCAGCGTTTGACCTCGTTTCACGGTGCTGGTCCCAGATCACGGATGCCCCGTACGACCAGTACTCCTCCACGGTCAGCGCCGACTGGATCGCCTGGACCGACCTCCGGAACGCCGGCGGCTGGGATTGGTTCCGGCCGTGCCACGCGGACATCTACGGGTACGACCGCAGGACGGGCGAGGAGGTGCCGCTGGTATGGGAGGGGACGGCCGTACACGGCCCCGAGGTCGATGCGATGGGTCCTTGGCTCGCGTACGGCGACTTCCGGTGGTCTTCCGACCCCGACTGTCCGGACCGACCGAGGCAGGACATCGTTGCCATGCACCTGCCCACCCGGACCGAGATCCGAATCACCGACTGGCCGGGCCGCGAACGCAACCCGCATCTCTACGACCGGCGCGACGGCAGCTACGGTCTGCTCCTCGCGGAAGAACTGGCTGGCGGAACCTACCTCCGCCTCTGGGACTGCGACCTGCCGGAGCCGGCGGCGGCCGGCGATGGCTGACGGCGACAGCTCCCGCGGCCCTCCGGCCTGCCGGTAGCCCGGCGGTTCGGACGGTGGCAGGCCCGCGGGCGGGCGCGCCTTGGAAGGGCTTCGTCGGCACGGGCCCCCGGCCGGCCCCCTGCGTCCGGGAACCGGTGCGACGCGATCCGAGTGCCCGGCTGTCAAGCGCCGGTCAAACCCGCTATCCTCCCGCGGCGAGGACGCGAGACGTGCAGCCGCTGGACCCCCGCAACCTGCCGCCGTTGGAGCTGGAGCGCGCCGTCGCCGCGCTGGGCGGCCGGCCCGAGCACGCCGCGCGGCTGCTGGCGCACGTGGTCCGGTTCGGCCACGTCACCCCGGACGGACTGCAGCGCATGCCCCGCCGGATCCGCGACGCCGTGGCCTGGCCGCTGCCGCGGCTCACGCTGGTCGAGCACCGCGTGTCGCGGGCCGACCCGTTCCACAAGCTGGCCTACCGCACCGCCGACGGCCGGATCGTCGAGAGCGTGCTGATCCCCGTGAACCACGGGCGCTACTCGGTCTGCGTCAGCTCGCAGCTCGGCTGCCGCCGCGGCTGCGCGATCTGCGCCACGGGCCGGCTGCCGTACGTCCGCGATCTGGCGACCTGGGAGATCGTCGACCAGCTCGTCCAGGGGGTCGCCGCCGCGCCGGGGCCGGTGCGCGCCGTGGTGTTCCTCGGGATGGGCGAGGCGCTGGACTGCTACGAGACCGCGCTGGCCGCCGCCGAGATCGCCAGCCTCCCCGCGGTGGGCCTCGCGCAGCAGAAGGCGATCACGATCGGCACCGCGGGGATCGTGCCGGAGATGCGCCGCTTCGCCCGCGAGCGCCGCAAGTTCCGCCTGGCGGTCAGCCTCGGGTCGGCGGTGCCCGAACGGCGGCGGCGGCTGATGCCCGGCGCCGCCCGCTGGTCGCTCGAGGAGCTGGCCGACGCGGTGCGCGAGGTGTACGCGGTGCAGCGCGAGCGGCAGATGATCGCGCTGACGCTGCTCGGCGGGTACAACACCGGACCGGACGAGGTGGACGCGCTGGCGCGCTGGCTGCCGGACGTGCCGTACCGGCTGAGCGCGATCGACGTGTCGCCGGGGCCGCACCACCCGTTCCGCCCGCCGACGGCGGCCGAGGCGGACGGGTTCTTCGAGGCCTTCCGTCGGGTGGGTCGGCCGTTCACCCGCCGCCTTTCGGGCGGCGCGGACATCGACGCCGCCTGCGGGATGCTCGCGGGGAAGCTGTCGGCTACGACGTGACGGCGTCGCGGACCGCGCGGATGGTTTCCTCGAGCGTGCGGCGGGGCAGCCAGCCCAGCTCCTCGCGCGCCCGGCGGTCGTCGACCATGCAGACGTAGCGCAGGTAGTCGATCTCGCGGCCCGGGAAGTCGGTGAGCCCGAAGCGCCACAGGCCGTCGAGCAGCCGGCGGGCCAGGAAGTGCGCCACCGGCACGCTCGGCCGCCCCATCCGTGCGATCACCTGCGACAGGGGCAGCACGCCCGGGCCGCCGAGGTTGAAGATCCCCCGCACGCCGGGCCGCAGGGCCAGCCGCAGCGCGGCCACCACGTCGTCCTCGTGCACGAACTGCATCATCGGGTCGAAGCCCAGCAGCCGCGGCGTCACCGGCAGGCGGAAGTAGGAGTAGATCTCGTTGTGCACCCGGCCGGCGATGAACGACGGGCGCAGGATCACCGTCGCGCACTCCGGCGCGCGCCAGAAGAACGTCTGCGCCAGCATGTCCAGCTCGACCAGGTCGCGGATCTCCGACAGCCGGCTGGCCGCCAGGAGCGGCGCGTCCTCGGACAGGAACTGCGCGTTGCCGGGCCGCGCCCCGTACACCGCCGCGCTCGACAACAGCACCAGCTTCGGGATGCGGTGCGCCGCCACGTACTCCAGCACCCGGCCGAACCCCTCCACGTTCCAGGTGTGGCGGGTCTCGGCCGAGACCCGCGGATCGTGCATCACCCCCAGGTGCACGACGGCCCGCACCGACTCGCGCCGGAACACGTCGCGGCAGGCCTTGCGCCGCAGGTCCAGCCGGTAGTGCGTGAGGTCCGGCGGCGCGTCGAGGAACTCCCGCCGGTCGATGCCGACCACCCGCCCCTCGCGGTGCAGCCCGCGCAGCAGCAGCCGCCCCAGCCGCCCGCAGACCCCCGTCAGGATCACCGACGGCTCGGCCGCC
>CAZMRP010000080.1:0-12218 GCA_964568275.1 uncultured Myxococcales bacterium | reverse complement strand
GGGTGGAGCATGTGGTCCCCCCCTGGTCGCGCATCCCGATGGTCCGCGCGCAGCTGGCGCTGTTCCGCGCCGGCACGCTGGCGATGGCCGACCTGTCGCGGGCGACCCCGGGATCGATGCCGCCGCAGGCCGAAGCGCAGATGAAGGAGCAGCTCCGGAAGCTCGGACTGTCCGAGTCGGACCGGCCGGACGACCAGTTCGCGATCCTGCGCCGGGAGCTGGAGCGGGCCGAGACGCTCGGCGGCTCGCGCAGCACCGGCCGACTGCGCGAGCTGTACGCCATCGCCGCCTCGGACTACCGCCTGGCCAAGGGCGACCTCGACGGCGCCCGCGCGCTGCTCGAGGAGTCGTCCCGGGCCAACCCCGACTCGCCGAGCACCGCCATCCCGCTGGCCGGCATCCTGCTCGCGCTGGGGGACGAGGACGGCGCGCGGCGGGTGCTCGAGCCCGCCACGACCAAGGCGGGCGGCACGCTGGACGAGCTGCTGCAGGCGGCGCGGGCGCTGTCCGACAAGGTCCGCCAGCAGGTCCAGCTGGCGACGACCCCGCCGCCGCGGCCGTTCGACCTGTCGGCGCCGGGCACGGGCATCCCGTCCACCGAGCCGTCGCTGCAGATGCCGAGCCTCGGCGGCCAGCGCCCGGGCGGCCTCGGCCAAGGCCTCCAGCTGAGATTCTAGAACGTCGCCGTCGGGATTCGGCCCGCGGGACGCCTACTCGTTGGTCGCGGTGGCGGAGCCCTCGCGGTAGCGGGCGCCGTTCTCGCCGAGGACCCACTCGCGGAGGTTGCCGGGGACGCCGAGCAGGCCGTTCTGGATGGCGTCGGCGAACAGGGCGAGGACGGGGTTCTCGCCCATCGAGATGACGTTGACGTAGGTGATCAGCGACTTGCCCTCGCCGTGGGGCGCGACCTGCCAGTAGCCGCGGGAGTCGACCAGATCGTGGGGCTGGTCCTCGATCAGCGACCAGGAGACCTTCCGGGCCTCGGCGTCGATCCGGTACAGCACGTACAGCGACAGGCTGATCCAGGAGTTGCCCTGGACCATCCGGACCACCTTGCGGTTTCCGCGATCCGAGATCACCTCGACGGCCAACGTTTTCGGGAAGATGCGGGGGAACGCGCTGAAGTCGGTCATCGCCCGCCAGACCACCTCGGGCGGCTGGTCGATGACCACGTACGAGGTGCCGCCGAGGTATCCGCGGGTGTCCTCGGAGGGGCGCAACGGATGCCGGACCACCTCGCCCCGCTCCAACGTCGCCTGCTCGTCCGGGGTGAAGGTGTCGGCCTTGGCGGCGCCCGGGATCCACAACGCCGCGAGCACCAGCAGCCCCAGAATCCACTTCGCCAACCGCATCGTCCGTTCCTCCAGGTGCTCCATGGCTGCAATGGACGTGCCACCAACCTGTGCTGTTCAAGGAAAAGCGATTCCCGGCCGCAAATCGAGCCTTCGGTCGTGGCGGGCTGTGGTGAACCGACCACAGTGTGACGGATCGACCGGACGTCCGCGCCAGGGTCGACCCGCTCCGGGCCGAGCCGAACTTGCCCGGCACCCCCCCGGCTGCTATCGGTTCGTCCGTGAGTTCCTCGCTCGCACGCGGCGCCGGAGTCGTCGGCGGCGCTACCCTGGTCAGCCGTCTGACCGGGATGGCCCGGGACATGGTGATCGCCGCCTGGTTCGACCGGATGGCGACGGACGTGTTCTTCACGGCCTTCACCATCCCGAACGTCCTGCGCCGGCTGCTCGGGGAGGGCTCGCTGACCTCGGTGCTGGTCCCGGTCTACACGGAGGTTCAGGTCAAGCAGGGGGACGCGCCGGCGAAGCGCTTCGTCGCCTCGGCGCTCGGGACCGGCCTGGCGGTGCTGCTCGGCGTCACGCTGCTCGGGATCCTGCTCAGCCCGTGGATCGTGATGGCCTACGCCTGGGGCTTCCAGAGCGAACCCGAGAAGTTCTCGCTGTGCGTCTCGCTGACCCGCTTCATGTGGCCGTACCTGGTGTTCGTCGGCCTGTGCGCCATCGCGATGGGGGTGCTCAACGCGCACCGGCGGTTCTTCTGGCCGGCCTTCTCCCAGACGTTCTTCAACCTGTCGATGATCGGGGCGACGATCCTGTCGGCGGGGTGGCTCGAGTCGCAGGGGATCCACCCGATCTGGAGCCTGGCGCTCGGGGTCCTGGTGGGCGGCGCGCTGCAGTTCGCCTCGCAGCTCCTGCCGCTGCGGCAGATCGACCGGCTCCCGCGGCCGCGGCTGGAGCGGCACCCCGAGGTGACCAAGGTCGCCCGGCTGCTCGGCCCGAGCGTGATCGGGCTGGGGATCTATCAGCTCGACATCCTGCTCTCGCGGCTGTTCGCCTCGCTGCTGCCCGAGGGGTCGGTGACCTACCTCTACTACTGCATGCGGCTGGTGGAGCTGCCGCAGGCGGTGTTCGTGATGGCGATCGCGGCGGCGGCGCTGCCGGACCTGTCGCTGGCCAGCGCGAAGGGCGAGACCGGCGAGCTGAAACGGACCTACGTCCGCTCGCTGTCGATGTCGTCGTTCGTCTCGGTGCCGTCGGTGGTGGGGCTGGCGGTGCTGGCGGTGCCGGTGGTGGCGGTGCTGTTCCAGCGCGGGGCGTTCACCTGGGAGATGACCAACCACACCGCCGACGCGCTGGTCTGGATCGCGCTGGGGATCCCCGGCGTGGCCGGCGTGCGCAACACCTCGCCGGTGTTCTACGCCCTGCAGGACACCAAGACGCCGGTGAAGATGTCGGCGCTCTCGCTGGTGCTGTACATCGGGCTCTGCCTGTCGCTGATGTGGCGCTACCAGCACGTGGGGATCGCCGCGGCGATCGCCGTGGCGCCCACGGCGCAGTTCCTGGCCCAGGTGGTGTTCCTGCGCCGCAAGATCGGACCGCTCGGGCTGTGGCCCGCGCTCGACCAGCTGTGGCGGCACCTGGCCGCCGCGTGGGTGATGGCGGGCGCGTGCCTGCCGGTGGCGAGCCTCGGCGACTGGTCCGACGGGGCCTCGCTCTTCAACACGCTGGTGCTGGTCGCGACGCTCGGGGCGGCCGGCGCGGCGTACTTCCTCGGGGCGTGGGTCTTCGGCGCGCGCGACGCCCGCGCACTGCTGAACGGTCTGCGCCGCCGCTTCCGCCGGAGGACCGCATGAGCCGCGCCGGGCTGCAGATCGACGTGCTGGGCAACCTCAAGCGCCCCGGGGAGGCGCCCGACCTGGCGCTGCCGGTGGTCGCCGTCGCCGGCCGCTCGAACGTCGGCAAGTCGACGCTGCTCAACGCGCTGCTCGGCCGCCACCGCCTGCTGCGCACCAGTCGCACGCCCGGCTGCACGCGCTCGATCCAGCTGGTGTCGGTGACCTCGCGCGACGCGACGTTCGTCGTGGCCGACCTGCCCGGGTACGGCTACGCGGCGCTGTCCAAGGAACGACGCGACTCGTGGGGCCCGCTGATCGAGGGCTTCCTGCGCAACACCCGGCGGCTCGCCGCCGTGCTGATGCTGATCGACGTGCGCCGCGGCCCGCAACGCGAGGAACAGGAGCTGCTCGACTTCCTCGACGAGCTCAAGCTGCCGGTGCTGGTGGTGCTGACCAAGTGCGACAAGCTGCCGCGCTCGAAGAGCCTCACCGCCGTCGAGCGGCTCAAGGAACGACTGGCCGGGCTCCCGACCTACCCCACCGCCGCCGCCGGGGACGAGGGGCTCGCCGCGCTGTGGCGGGCGATCGTGCGGCAGGTGGAGGCCGCCGGGACCGCCGCCGCGGGCGCGGCACCGACGCCGCGAACGACGCCCGCCGCGAAGGGAGGAACGACGAAGATGGCCGACGACCCGCACCGCGAGAACTTCCTGCGCGCCCGCGACGCCGCGCAACAGGGCCGGCACGACGAGGCGATCGCCCGCTGCCTCGAGATCCTCGACCAGGATCCCAAGCACCGCGGAGCGCTCGACCTGCTCGGCTTCGCCCACTTCTTCAAGAAGGAATACGCCACCGCCGAGCAGTGGTGCCGCAAGACCCTCGAGCACTACCCGGACCACGCCTACGGCCGCAAGGGGCTCGGGTTGTGCCTGGCCCGCCAGGGGAAGCTCGACGAGGGGCTCGTGGAGCTGCACGAGGCGATGCGGCTCGAGCCGAAGTTCTTCGACCCGTACTGGGACACCGCGGTGGTGCTGCGCGAGGCCGGCCGGTTCGACGAGGCGCTGGCGACGCTGCGGCGCGGTCTCGCCGAACGGCCCGAGCTGGCGACGCGCGCCCGCGCCTTCCTCGCCGACCTCGAGAAGCAGGCGAAGAACAAGACTCCGTAGTCGCGAAGAACAAGATCCCGTAGCCGCGTGGCGGAGTGCCACACCGACCTACATCCGCGCCGGATCACGGCCGATTTCTTGTCCCCCCTGATCGGATGTTCTAGGGTCGGGCCGCTCCGCGAGGAGAGGAGTCGGCTGCGGGTCGCAGGGACGATCCCGGCGGGACAGGAGGTAGGACAATGGGTCTGCGCATCTGGTTCGTGCTGGCTGCAGTGCTTTCGACGTCGCTGTTCGGCGGCGCGGGCTGTCGCAAGGGGGCCGCCGAGGGTACGGACACGATCGTGCTCGCGGCGTACACCGTGCCCAAGGAGGCGTACGAGGAGCAGTTGATCCCGGCGTTCAAGAAGTACTGGAAGGAGAAGACCGGGCGGGACGTCGAGTTCCAGGCGTCGTACGTCGCGTCGGGGGCGCAGGCGCGGGCGATCGTCAACGGCCTGGCGGCCGACGTGGCGGCGCTGTCGCTCGAGGGCGACGTCGACCTGGTGACGAAGGCGGGCCTGATCAAGCACGACTGGAAGGGCAAGGGGCCGGCGGGCGGGATGGTCACCGCCTCGGTGGTGGCGCTCGGGGTGCGCCCCGGCAACCCGAAGGGGATCAAGGACTGGGAGGACCTGACGCGCGCGGACGTCGACGTGGTGACGCCCGACCCGGCGACCTCGGGCGGGGCGATGTGGAACGTCAACGCGATCTGGGGGGCGGCGCTGCGCCGGGCGAACGGCGACGAGGCGGCGGCGATCGAGATGCTCAAGCGGGTCCGGGCGCGGATCAAGGCGCTGGACACGTCGGGGCGCGAATCGATGGCGACCTTCGAGCGCGGGGTGGGGGACGTGGCGATCACCTACGAGAACGAGCTGCTGCTGCGGCTGCGCAAGGGGCGGATCTACGACATGGTGGTCCCGCCGGCGACGATCCGCATCGACAACCCGGTGGCGCTGGTCGACGCCAACGTCGACAAGCACGGGAACCGCGAGGTGGTGGAGGCGTTCATGGAGTTCCTGTGGCGCGAGGAGTCGCAGCGCATCTTCGCCGAGTACGGGTTCCGGCCGGTGGTGGCCGCGGTGGCGGCGGAGGTGGCGGACCGCTTCCCGGAGCCGCCCGAGCTGTTCACGGTGGGCGACCTGGGGGGCTGGGCGGCGATCCGGGAGAAGCTCTACGCGCAGGACGGGATCTGGGGCCGGGTCAACCGCGAGGTGGCGGGACGGTAGGAAGGGCCGTGGGGCTCGGCCGTCCGGGACCGAGTCCCGCGGTTCCGGGCGCGGCCGCCGCGGGCGGAAGCCCGCGCGGTTCGGCAGCCGGGGTCGGGACGGTGCGAGCGGGGTGGAGGGTCGAGGGGTTGTCCCGATGAGGTTCGGCGGGCGACTGGGAAGACTGCTCAACGCGCCGGGGTTCCACCGGCCGGCGTTGCGCTCCCTGGCGCTCGGGTACCTCCTGGTGCTGATCGTGCTCCCCGCCGGCGGGCTGGCCTGGTCGGCGCTGGCGCACGGGCCCGGCGCGTTCTGGCAGTACGTCACCCACCCCGAGGCGCTGGCGGCGCTGAAACTGACCTTCGTGGTGGCGACGGCGGCGGCGCTGTTCTCGGCGCTGCTCGGCACGATCGCGGCGTTCGCGCTCGCGCGCTTCCGCATCCCGGGCCGCACGGTGCTCGACGCGGTGGTCGACCTGCCGTTCGTGGTCCCGACCGCCGTCGGCGGGTTGATGGTCTTCGCGGTCTACGCGCCGACCGGACCGCTCGCGGGGACCACCTCCGCGCTCGGCCTGGAGATCCTGTACGCCAAGCCGGGGATCGTGCTGGCGCTGATGTTCGTCACCTTCCCGTTCACGATCCGCGCGGTGCAGCCGCTGATCGAGGGGCTGGACCTGGCCGTGGAGGAGGCGGCGGCGACGCTCGGGGCGAACCGCCGCCAGGCGTTCCGCTGGATCGTCTGGCCGTCGATCGCGCGCGGGGTGGCGACCGGCGCGTTGCTGTCGTTCGCCCGGGCGCTCGGCGAGTTCGGCACGCTGGTGATCGTGTCCGGCAACCTCCCGTACAAGACCAAGGTCGCCTCGGTCTACATCTACGGCGAGGTGGAGTCCGGACGGCCGGAGAGCGCGGCGGCGGTCTCGCTGCTGCTGGTGCTGCTGTCGGCGGGGCTGCTGCTGCTGTCGGACTGGCTGCTGCACCGACGGCGCCGCGGGGGCCGCGCGCCGGTGGTCGAGACCGGGGCGGTCGGGGCCGGGGCGGCGGAGGGGCGCCGATGAGCGTCGCGCGGGACCTCACGACGCGGGGCGGTCGGGTGGTCGTGGCGACGACGACCTACCTGTACTTCGGCCTGATCCTGCTCTTCCCGCTGGGCTGGCTGGTCTACGAGGCACTGCAGTTCGGCACGGCCACGCTGCTGGAGAAACTGGGGTCCGAGCCGGCGCTGCACGCCTTCTGGCTCACCGCGGTGATCGCGCTGATCACCGCGGTGCTGAACGGCGTGTTCGGCATCGCGCTGGCGATCGTCTTCACCCGCCAGCGCTTCTGGGGCCGCTCGCTGGCCAACGCGCTGGTCGACATGCCGTTCGCCGTCTCGCCGGTCGTCGCCGGACTGATGATCATCCTGGTCTACGGCCCGCACGGGCTGCTCGGGTTCTTCTTCGAAGGGCTCGGCATCCCGATGATCTTCGCGCTGCCGGGGATGGTGCTGGCGAGCGTGTTCGTCACCTTCCCGTTCGTGGTGCGCGAGCTGATCCCGGTGCTGGAGCAGGCGGGCACGGAGATGGAGGAGGCGGCCCGGACGCTCGGCGCGCCGCCCTGGACGGTCTTCCGGGCGGTGACCTTCCCGACGATCCGCGGCGCGCTGGCCTACGGCCTGGCGCTCACCGTCGCCCGGTCGCTGGGCGAGTTCGGCGCGGTGCTGGTGGTCTCGGGCAACATCGTGCAGCGGACCCAGACCGCGCCGTTGTACGTGTTCCAGGCCTACGCGGACTTCGACATGCCGGCGGCCTTCGCCGCGTCGCTGGTGCTGATCCTCGTCGCGGTGCTGATGCTGGTGGTGCTGGGGATCTGGCGGCGGCGCCGCGATCGGCTCGAGCGGCGGCGGGGCTGAGCGGGCGGGGAGCGAGGCGGAGATGCGGATCGAGGTGCGGAACCTGTCGAAGGCGTTCTCGGGGGTCCGGGTGGTGCGCGACGTCTCGTTCACCGTCGCGGAGGGCCAGCTCGTGGCGCTGCTCGGCCCCTCCGGCGGCGGCAAGAGCACGATCCTGCGCATCGTGGCGGGGCTCGAGGACCCCGACGCCGGCAGCGTGGTGCTCGGGGACCGGCACGTCGAGCGCGTCCCGGCGCGGGAGCGGGGCATCGGCTTCGTGTTCCAGCACTACGCGCTGTTCCCGCACATGACCGTCGGCGACAACATCGGTTTCGGCCTCAAGGTGCGCAAGCAGGACCCCGCGACGGTGGCGAAGCGGGTCGAGGAGATGATCGGGCTGGTGGGCCTGCAGGGGCTGGGACAGCGCTTCCCGCACGAGCTGTCGGGCGGGCAGCGGCAGCGCGTGGCGTTGGCCCGGGCGCTGGCCCCCTCCCCCCGCGTGCTGCTGCTCGACGAGCCGTTCGGCGCGGTGGACGCCAAGGTGCGCCACGACCTGCGGCTGTGGCTCCGGCGGCTGCACGACAACGTGGGCGTGACCAGCGTGTTCGTCACGCACGACCAGAGCGAGGCGCTGGAGATCGCGGACCGCGTGATCATCGTCAACCACGGGCGGCTCGAGCAGAACGACACGCCGGAGGAGATCTGGCGCAGCCCGGCCAACGCCTTCGTCGCCGAGTTCGTCGGCGCGAGCAACCGCATCGCCGGACGCGTGGCGGGCGAGGAGATCGACGCCGGGTTCCTCAAGCACCCGCGACCGGCGGGGCTGGAGGACGGCGCGGCGGTGATGATCCTCGCGCGACCCGCCGAGGTGATGCTGCAGCCGGTGGCGGAGGACGAGTCGCCGGCCCGCGTGCACCGGGTCTCCTTCGTCGGACACTCGATGAAGGTCGAGGTCGAGGTCCCGGACCACGGGATGCTGACCGCGGAGATCCCGCCGGCCGTGGTGCGCGCCAAGCAGCTCGAGGCGGGACGGCCGGTGCGGGTGACGCTGTCGGCGGCGCAGGTCTTCCCGAGCGACGCGGCGCCGCCGGGGACGGTCACCAACGCGGCCCGCCGGCCGGGCCGGCTGGGGTCGCTGTTCTCCCGCTTCCGCCGCACCCGCTCCCGCGCCTGAGGGAACAACGGCGCGCCTGGAGGGTTGACGGAACATGAAGGCGAGGCAGCTGCGCTGGGCGATGGTGGTGCTGGCGGTGGGGGTCGTCGGCTGCGACCACGCGACGAAGTACGCGGCGGAGTCGCGGCTCGAGGAGGCGGGACCCGTGGCGGTCGTGCCGGGGGTGCTCGACCTGCGCTACGTGGAGAACCACGACACCGCCTTCAGCCTGTTCCGGCTGCTCGGGCTGCCGTCGCCGCCGGGAGTGCTGGCCGGACTGCAACTCGCCGGGCTGACGGCCCTCGGCGTGTTCTGGTGGCGGCGTCGACGCACCGCTCGGCTGCTGGAGCACGCGGCCTGGGCCGTGACGGCCGCGGGGGCGCTGGGCAACCTGCTCGACCGGGTGCTCCGCGGCTACGTGGTCGACTTCATCCACCTGCACCACTGGCCGGTGTTCAACGTGGCCGACGTGGCGCTGGTGGTGGGCGTGGGGCTGCTGATCCTGACCTTCGGCGTGCTCGACCGACCCGCGACCGACGCCCCGGCCGGCCCCCCGCCCGGGGACCCTCCGCCCGACTGACCGGCGGGTCCGGCCGGCGTTGGGCCTCGGCCGCCCCGACCCGGCGGAAAACCGCGGGGGGTCGTCGTCGTGTCGTCGTTCTTGCGCGTCCGCGCTCCGCATGCTGCAATTCGCCCGCGGGGAAGGAAAGGCGGTGTGACGTGCGGCGAACGACCCTTCGACTCCTGACGGCGGTGACGGCCGTGCTGCTCGCGACCGGCTGCGGCTCGACGTCGGACGACTGCGGCACCTGCGACCCCGGCTTCGTCTGCTACTTCGGCGCCTGCGTGCCCGACATGGACGCCCCCGGCGCCGACGCGGACGCGGATGCCGACGCCGACGCCCCGCCGGACATCCTCGACGGACCGGAGACCGAGACGCCCGTCGAGGTCGGCCCGGACGCCGACGCGGACGACGTTCCGCCCGACGTGCCGCCGGACGTACCGCCCGACATCCCGGTCGACGTTCCGCCCGCCTGCCCGGACCCGGTGGCGCACGACGAGGACGGCGACGGCATCGACGACGCCTGCGACGTCTGCCCGACGATCCCGGACCCGGAGCAGCTCGACGACGACAGCGACGGCCTGGGGAACGCCTGCGAGGCGTTCGACCCGGCGCTGCTGTCGCACATCGACGCGTTCGCGGCGTTCGTCGACAACCGGCTCGCCCCGACGGCCCGGTGGGTCGAGACCGGCGACACCTGGACGGCGATGCCCGACGTGGTGCTCGGCAGCTCGCGCCCCTACGGCGCGGACCGCTGGCTCGAGCAGCGCGCGGAGACGCCCTACGCGGTGGAGGCGCGGTTCCGGCTGCGGGAGACGCCGACGTCGGGCGCGAACTACACGGGCCTGCTGTTCGGCGTGCAGAACAGCTCGACCGGCACCTACGCGGTCTGGTGGGGCTGCTTCTTCGAGTGGGACGACCGGACGTTGTCGCTGTGGCGGAACGACGGCCGGTCGATCACGTACGTCACGGGGGCCGAGAGCGCGGTGGAGTCCAACGGCACGCCGCGCGACACGCTGCGCGGGCTGCGCGCGACGTGGGACGGCACGGCGATCGTCTGCACGTTCGCCAACGAGGTCGGCGAGGGGGGCGCGCTGACGCACCGGGTCGATCCGTTCACCGCCGCGTCGCTGTCGGGGTGGGGCGGGCTGCGGGTCTACAACGAGACCACGGCCTTCCAGTCGTTCGTGCTGTATCGCTGACGGGGCGCGGGCCCGCGCGGACGTCGCCTCGGGGTCGCCCCGGACGGCGCATCGAGCAAGCGCGGACGAGCCGTTCAGCCCGAGACTTCGGCGACGAGCTGCCCGTTCTGGACCGAGTCGCCGACGGCGACGGCGAGCTTGACGACCTTGCCGTCGAGCGGCGCGGCGATCGGGACGTTCCGAGCGGCGAGTGCGCCTATCGCGCGTCGAACGCCTCCGGAACGAAGGCGTGGAGGCAGCCGTCGCCGGTGCAGGAGTCGACCGTCAACGGGTTGTCGTCGTCACAGTGAAGGGCCTTCCCAACGCAGGTGCCGGCGTGCAACTGGTCGTCGAACGTGCAGGGGTCCCCGTCGTCGCACGACGTGCCATCGACGTCGGCCGGCCCAGCAGCGGCGGAACGGACCTCCGCCGGCCGGCTCGCGTCAGCGCCCGAACCCGCTCCGACCCCGGGCTCGGCGCCGGCGGTGGAAGCTTGGTTGGAATTCGGCTCGCGCCGCTCGCCGGCAGTCGGCAGCGGCATGTGATGGCTCGTCGGAGCCGCGGCATCCCGGGGCCTCGGGGCTCGTCCGACCGGCTCCTCGCGGCCGAGCAACCACCAAGCCCCCAATCCAAGCGCCGCGATCCCGGCGAGGATCAGTAGGAGGTTCCGCCGGTTCATGACGGCTACTCCCACCAGCAACCGACTTGAGTCCCGCAACTGTCAGGCCGACTGAACTGGTCGCAGGCGTAGGGCCCGGTCGGAAAGTTGGGCCGGCACTCGTTGTACGCAAACACCCACCCACAGCCGCGCTGTTGTTGGCACGTCGTGTAGTTGAGGAACGACTCGCAGGGTTCCGGGGTTCCGACGCAGGCGCCGCCCTCGGCGGTACCGTCCGAAGCGTCCTCTGCCGCGGCGTCGTCCGGCGATACGGTGTCCGCCGGCTCCGCCGTGTCCCCGCAGCCGAACGAGACGATTCCCCCGAGGAACAGAGTGGTGATGATGGACGGAAGTACCGCGGGGCAGGTAGCGAGAGCCGACATCCGGGTGTCTTCCCACCCGATCCCGGTGCGAGGCTCGAAGGTTGAACGCCGCCCGCGCATCACGGTTCCCACCGGCAGCCAACCTGTGCCAGACACACATCCTCGCGACCGCTCAAAATCTCGCACGAGGTCGGTCCGGTGGGGAACGCATTCACACAGTGACGCGTGAGCTCGACCCAATAGCATCCGCCCTGCAAGCCGCATGGCTCCCGGCTGGTGAACGACTCGCAGGGTTCCGGGGTGCCGACGCAGGTGCCCGCTTCGGCGGTGCCGTCCGAAGCGTCCTCTCCCGCGGCGTCGCCCGGCGAGGTCGTGTCTGCCGGCTCCGTTGCATCGCCGCAGCCGGGCGAGACGATTCCGCAAAGCAGTGCGACCGCGGCGGCACGCCAAGTCGTGGCCTGTCCGGCGACGACAACTGACATGCGGACGTCTTCCCACCCGATCCCGGTGCGAGGCTCGAGGGTCGAACGCCGCCCGTGCATCACGGTTCCCACCGGCAACCAAGTTGGGCCGAACACACATCTTCGCGACCGCTCAGAATCTCGCACGGCGTTGGGCCTGTCGGCATGTCGCTTCGACATCGATTGTAGGCGAAGACCCAGCCACAGCCGCCTTGTTGTTGGCAGGTCGAATAATTGAGGAACGACTCGCATGGTTCCGGGGTCCCGACGCAGGTGCCCGCTTCGGCGGTGCCGTCCGAAGCGTCCTCTCCCGCGGCGTCGCCCGGCGAGGTCGTGTCTGCCGGCTCTGCCGTGTCCCCGCAGCCGGACGAGACGATCCCCCCGAGGAGCAGAGTGGCGATGATGGACGGAAGCACCACGGGGCCGCCAGCGACAGCCGACATCCGGGTGTCTTCCCACCCGATCCCGGTGCGAGGCTCGAGGGTTCATCCGTGATCGGTTAACAACAATGTCGCACACTTACGCCACCCTCCGGAGGAG
>CAZMRP010000079.1:0-12238 GCA_964568275.1 uncultured Myxococcales bacterium | reverse complement strand
GTCCGTGCGGCCGCGGACGGCTGGGAGGGCGACCGGGCCGTCTTCTGGCAGCGGCCGGACCGCGACACCCCCGCGCTGCTGTGGGCCACGACCTGGGACGGGGACTGCGATGCCGAGCAGTTCCGTCGCGACCTGACCGTGGCGCGGCCGGCCTGGGCCGTCTGCCGGAAGGGGCGCGCCGTGTTCGTGGTCGCCGGCCTCCCCGGCGCCGCCGGCGCCGCCGTGCTGGGAACCCTGGCGAGCGAAACGACGGTGCGGCCCGTTCCCGACCGGCCGTTCGCCCTGCCGCCGGTCCCGGTTCCGGGACGGCTCGAGGAGCGCGCCGTCTTGGACCTGGCCGACGAACCGATGGACGGCTGGCCGTCTCGTGCCGAGGCGGCCTACGCCGCGACCGGCCCCGTCGTGCTGCGCCGCTGGGTCGACGAGGAAGCGGACCTCCGGCTGCCGCTGCCCGCGGGACCCTACTGGAACCTGCTGCCCGCCGACCTCGCCTCGCCGCTGCTGCGCGGCATCGCTCTCGGCCGCATCGGCGGAGGAACGCTCGTCGTGGCGACCGTCCTGCCGAGCGCCGTGCCGCTGGTCGAGCGACGTCTGGGCGAGCAGCTCGGCCCGCCGCTGGCGGCGGTCGACTGCCCGCGCGGCCCGGCGCGGCAGGCGGTCGTCGCCCGGCCGCCGGCGGCCGCCGGGACGGAGGAGGCGCAACCGCAGACCGTCCGGGCGCTGCTCGTCCTGTGCGACGCGCGCGCGACGGTGGTGTTCGGCCGTTTGCCCGACGACGTCGCCGAGGCGAGCCGCCGCGAATTCGACGCGGCGTTCGCCGCGGCCTGCGGCAGCCCCTAGGCCGAGCCCGACGCATTCGACGCCGGCTTCGACCCCGCCGGGACGGCCTTTCCGAGCCCCCGACATCGGGGGTTGCACGCGGTCGCCCATCGGGCTAGATCCCTGGCCCGGCGAAGGAGGAATTCGATGAAAACGCGTGGAATTCTGTGGCTCGGATGGCTGGTGGCAAGCCTTGCGGCGTTCGGCGCCTTCGGCTGCGGCGACGACGACTCCAGTTCGGACGTTCCCGTGGACGGGGATCAGGACGTGGAGGGCGGCGCGGACGCGGACGCGGACGCGGATGCGGACGCGGACCCGGACGAGGATGCGGATGCGGACGCGGATGCGGACGCGGACGCGGACGCGGATGCGGACGCGGATGCGGACGCGGACGCGGACGCGGACGCGGATGCGGATGCCGACGCCGACGTTCCTCCGACCTGCGAGCCGCCGTGCGACGCGGATGCCTGCGAGGAGTGCGAAGGCACGACCTGCGTCAGCCGCTGCGAGTCGGACGAGACCTGCGACGGCGCCGGGACCTGCGTGCTCAGCCCGCAGCCGGTGGGCGGCCGCTGCCTGTCGGACGACGACTGCGCGGCCGGCGGCACGTGTCTCACGGAGTACGCCGCGGGGCTGGCCGGCGGCTACTGCGTGGCCGCCTGCAACACCGACGGCAGCTGCGACGACGGGCTGTGCATCACCGCCGGTACGTACGAGTTCTGCGCGGCGACCTGCACCGACGTCGGCGACTGCCGGGTCGGCTACGAGTGCCTCGCGGTCGGCACCACCGACAGCATCTGCTGGGGCAACTGCACCGCCGACGCGCAGTGCACGTCGACCGGTTTCTGCGACATCGAGGACGCCCAGGGGTGGTGCAGCTGTCCGGCGGGCGAGCACGTCAACGACGACCTCGACGCCTGCGTCTACGACGACTGCGCGTATCTCGACTGCCCGTCGCGGTACCGGGTCTGCGAGCCGACCGGCGGCTGCGGCGGCGCCTGCGCGGTCTGCGGCGCCTGCGACCCGGCGACCTACGTCCTGAGCGGCGACCGCTGCGTCCCCTCGGGCGCCGCCTGGGGCGGTCCCTGCACGACCGACGCCGACTGCCCCGGCACCGGCACCCCGGGCGTCGACACCTTCTGCGACCCCTCGGGCCACGGCAACTGCATGCAGTTCGACGGTCCCGACTTCGCGGCCGAGGGCAGCCCCTGCACGGGCGACCCCGAGAGCGTCGGCGTGATCCTCTCCGACTGGTTCTCCGACTACGAGGTCTGCGCGCAGGCCTGCACGACCGACGCCGACTGCCCGGCAGGGCTGGCGTGCGAGACCGGGGGCTCCACCGGCGCCGTCCAGTTCTGCTGGCCGATCTCGGACTGCACGGCCGCCGCCGACTGCAACGACCCGGCGAGCGAGCTGTACTGCGCCGGGGACGGCGGTTGCTACGAGGACGGCTGCACGCCGAATCCCTGCACCTCCGTGACCCACTCGGACGGCGTCTGCACCAACAACCGCCGGGAGTTCCTCTGCGGCTGCGACGCGGGGTACGCCTGGACCGACTCCACCGGGACCTGCGAAGTCTACGCCTGCCCGGCCACCGCGCTGTCCCCGGGCGACACGCGGACGGCGGTCGATCTGTGCACCGGCACCTCGCTGTACGACGCCGGCGGCGACGGCTCCAGCTGCACCGGCTACTCCAGCAGCGGCCAGGAGCTGCTGTACAGCGTCGTGGTGCCGGCCGGGCAGCAGGTCGACGTGACGATGACCGCCACGACCTTCGACGCCTCGTTGTGGGCCACCACCGCGTGCGAGGACTTGATCGGCGCCTTCTGCGTGGTCGGTGCCGACGCCACGACCGCCACCGCCGAGACGGTGACGATCGCCAACTCCGGGGCGACGGCGGCCACGTACTACATCGTCGCCGATTCGTACTCGGGGTGCGGCAGCTTCGACCTGGCGATCTCCGCCGCCACGGCCGCCCCGTACTGCGGCGACTCGCTGATCTCGGCGGCGCTCGCCGAGGAGTGCGACGACGGCGACGCCGAGGCCGGCGACGGCTGCTCGGACACCTGCCGCGTCGAGTTCGGCTGGAGCTGCGACAACACCACGCTGCCCAGCAGCTGTCGCGCCACCCCGTCGCTCGGTTCGTTCGCCGCCGCCGAGGCGATCCCGGTGCAGACCGGCGGGCCGCTGGCCCTGCGCGAGAACGACTACTTCATGATCACCTTCACCGAGGACGTGCTGCTCGACGGCACCGTCGTCGCCACCGGCGGCGACCCGGACGTCTACATCACCAACGCCGCAGGCAGCGTGGCGACGCACAGGGCCGGAACCTCGACGGAGAGCTGGACCGACGACGCGCTGGCGGCGGGGACCTACCAGATCCGCATCTACGCCTACTCCGCCGTCCCCTCGTTCACGATGACCCTCAGCACGACCGCGCCGTAGGACCGGCGTCGGGCGAGCGGGGGAAGGAGAGCAGGATGGAAATGGAGAACCTGGAGCCGAAGTTCCTGTGGAAGCACTTCGCCGACCTGTGCCGCATCCCGCGCGGCTCGAAGAACGAGACGGCGGTGGTGGCGCACGTGGAGGCCGAGGCGCGCAAGCGCGGGCTCGAGGTGCTCCGCGACCACGTGGGCGACCTGGTGATCCGCATCCCGGCCTCGGCCGGCCGCGAGGCGGCCCCGATCGTCGTGCTGCAGGGCCACCTGGACATGGTGTGCGAGGCGAACAGCGGGACGCCCCACGACTTCCTCCGGGACCCGATCCGGACCACGGTCGACGGGGAATGGGTGCGGACCGACGGCACGACGCTCGGCGCCGACAACGGCGTGGGCGTCGCCGCCGCGCTGGCGCTGATGGACGACGCGGCGGCGGTCCACGGCCCGCTGGAGGTGCTGCTGACCGTCGACGAGGAGAGCGGGATGACCGGCGCCCGCGAGCTGCCGCCGGAGCTGGTCCGCGGCCGCATGATGCTGAACCTCGACTCGGAGGAGGACGGCACGCTGTACGTCGGCTGCGCCGGCGGCGGCAACACGGTCCTGCGACTGCTGCTGCGGCGCGAGGCGCCGCTGCGGGGTTTCAAGGCCTTCACCCTGCCGGTCACCGGCCTGCGCGGCGGCCACTCCGGGCTGAACATCCACGAGAACCGGGCCAACGCGGTCAAGCTGCTGGCCCGCGTGCTGCACGACGCCGTCGAGCACTGCTCGCTGCGGCTCGGCGGGCTGGCCGGCGGGAACAAGCACAACGCCATCCCGCGGGAGGCGTTCGCCACGGTCTTCGTGCCGACGCGCAAGGAGGCCGAGCTGCGGGCCCTCGTGGCCGGCTGGCTCGAGGTGTTCCGGGACGAGTACGCCGGGATCGAGCCGGACCTGGCGCTGGCGCTGGAGGAGCCGCCGAAGGAGCGGCCGAAGCCGATCACCGTCAACGCCGCCGCCCGCGTGCTCGACCTGCTGCTCGCCTTGCCCCACGGCGTGCTCGGCATGAGCCAGGCCCTCCCGGGCCTCGTCGAAACCTCGAACAACCTCGCCGTGGCGGAAACCGGCGAGCGGACCCTCGAGGTCGTCACCTCCAGCCGCTCGTCCGTCGGACCGATCCTCCAGGCGCTGCTCGGCCAGGTCGCCGCCGTCGGCCGGGCGTGCGGGGCCGACGTCCGCCAGCCCGGCGGCTACCCGGCCTGGAAGCCCGACATGTCGTCGCGACTGCTGCAGGTGGCCCGCGAGACCTACCGTCGGATGTACGGCAAGGACCCGCGCGTGACCGCGATCCACGCCGGCCTCGAGACCGGCATCCTCGGCGCGCGCATCCCCGGCCTGGACATGCTGTCCTTCGGCCCCCAGATCGAAGGGGCCCACTCGCCCGACGAGCGGGTCCACGTGCCGTCGGTGGTGCGGTTCTACGACTTCCTCAAGGGGATGCTGCAGGCCCTCGCCTAGACCGTCCCCGCGCCGGGGCGCGGCCTACGAGCAGCCGGAGGTGTCGCCGCAGGAGAAGCAGCGGTAGCACGAGCCGGAGCGGACCATCATGTCGCCGCAGTTGGAGCAGAACGGGGCGTCGGCCTGGGCGACGTAGGTCCGGTGCTGCGCCTCCTGCACCGCGTCCCGGGCGGACGGGGCCGGCGGGGGCACCGAGTCGAAGCGGCCGAGCGTGAGCTGCTTCTCGGGCGAGGGCGGCGGCAGACTGCTGTCCAGCGGCAACGGCACCTGGTCCGCCGCGTGCACCTCGCCCGGCACCTCCTCCGGCGGCAGGAACTTCCGGGCCAGCCAGCGGAACAGGTAGTCCATGATCGACTTGGCGTACGGGATCTCCGGGTTCTGCGTGAACCCGGACGGCTCGAAGCGCGTGTGGCTGAACTTCTCGTGCAGCACCTTCAGCGGCACGCCGTACTGCAGCGCCAGCGACAGCGCCAGCGCGAAGGAGTCCATCAGCCCGGAGAGCGTCGCCCCCTCCTTGGCCATCTTGACGAAGATCTCCCCCGGCTTGCCGTCCTCGTACATCCCCACCGTGATGTACCCCTCGTGGTTGGCGATCGCGAACTTGTGCGTGATGCTCTGCCGCTCGTCCGGCAACCGGTGGCGCACCGAGCGCTGGGGCACCGCCAGCTTGAGCTCGGCGGGAACGGCGTCCGGCTTCACCGTCTGCCGCTCCTTGCCCAGCGACAACGGCTGGGTGCGCTTGGAGCCCTCGCGGTACACCGCGATCGCCTTGAGGCCGAGCTTCCAGGCCTCGACGTAGACGTTCGCGATCTCGTCCGGCGTGACCTCGTGCGGCAGGTTGACCGTCTTGCTGATCGCGCCGGAGACGAAGGGCTGGACCGCCGCCATCATCTTGACGTGGCCCATCGGGCTGATCGAACGGTCGCCCTTGAGCGGCTTGAAGGCGCAGTCGAACACCGGCAGGTGCTCGGAGCGCATCCCGGGCGCCCCCTCGACCGTCCCCTCCCGCTCGAGGAACTCGGTCGTGGACTTGATCTGCGCCTCGTCGTAGCCCAGCCGCCGCAGCGCCGCCGGCACGGTCTGGTTGACGATCTTGATCCGCCCGCCGCCCACCAGGTGCTTGTACTTGACCAGCGCGATGTCCGGCTCGACCCCCGTGGTGTCGCAGTCCATCATGAACGCGATGGTGCCGGTCGGCGCCAGCACCGTGACCTGCGCGTTGCGGAAGCCGTGGGCGGCCCCGAGCGTCCGGGCCTCGTCCCAGACCTCGTGCGCCGCCGCCAGGATCGTGCCGGGCGCCAGCGCCGGCGGGATCGCCGCCAGCGCGTCGCGGTGCTGGTCGATCACCCGCAGCATGTCCGCCCGGTTGCGCTCGAACGCCGCGAACGGCCCGAGCCGCGAGGCCAGGCGCGCCGAGTGGGCGTAGCCCTCGCCGGTCATCAGCGCCGTGACGCTCGCCGCGAACGCCCGGCCCTCGTCCGAGTCGTAGGGCAGCCCGCGCGACATCAGCAGCGCGCCGAGGTTGGCGTAGCCCAGGCCGAGCGTGCGGTAGTCGACGCTGGTCGCGCGGATCCGGTCGGTCGGGTAGCGCGCCGGCTCGACGATGATCTCCTGCGCCGTGATCAGGATGTCGACCGCGTGCCGGAAGCCGTCGATGTCGAACGCCCCCTGGTCGTCGACAAAGCGCAGCAGGTTCAGCGAGGCCAGGTTGCAGGCGCTGTCGTCGAGGAACATGTACTCCGAGCAGGGATTGCTGGCGTTGATCCGGCCGGACTGCGGACAGGTGTGCCAGCGGTTGATCGTGGTGTCGAACTGCATGCCGGGGTCGCCGCACAGGTGCGCCGCCGCCGCGATCTCCCGCATCACGTCCTGCGCCTGCAGCGTGTCGGCCGGCTCGCCGTTGCGCACCCAGCGCGTGGTCCAGGTCCCGCCGTCGACCACCGCCTGCATGAACTCGTCGGTCACGCGCACCGAGTTGTTCGAGTTCTGGAAGAACACCGAGGCGTAGGCCTCGCCGTTGAGCGAGCCGTCGTAGCCGGTCTCGATCAGCGCCCAGGCCTTCTTCTCCTCCTCGGACTTGCAGCGGATGAACTCCAGGATGTCCGGGTGGTCCGCGTTCAGGATCACCATCTTCGCCGCGCGCCGCGTCTTGCCGCCCGAACGGATCACGCCGGCAAAGGCGTCGAAGCCGCGCATGAACGACACCGGCCCCGAGGCCCGCCCGCCCTGCGACAGCGGCTCGCGCTGCGAACGCAACGCCGAGAGGTTCGAGCCGGTCCCCGAGCCGCCCTTGAACAGCATCGCCTCGGTGGCCGCGAGCTGCATGATCGAGTCCATCGAGTCGCCGACCGAGTTGATGAAGCAGGCCGAACACTGCGGATGCGTCTCGATGCCGACGTTGAACCACACCGGGCTGTTGAACGCCGCGTGCTGGTTCACCAGCAGGCACGACAGCTCGTCCTCGAACGTCTGCGCGTCGGTCTCCGACGCGAAGTAGCCGCCCTGGCGCCCCCAGCCGGCCAGCGTCCCCGCCACCCGCTGGATCACCTGCCGCACCGACGTCTCCCGCTCCGGCGTCCCGAGCCCCCCGCGGAAGTACTTGGAGACCACCACGTTCGTCGCCGTCGGCGACCAGAACGCCGGCACCTCCACCCCCCGCTGCTCGAACACCACCTCGCCCTTCTCGTTCGTGATCGCCGCGTCCCGCTTCTCCCACCGCACCGCGTCCAGCGGGTCGACCCCCTGCGTCGTGAACCGCCGCGAGAACCGCAGCCCGCTCTTCCGTTGCACCGCCGTCCCTCCACCGGTCGCCCCGCGTGCCCCGGCCTCCCCCGCCGACCGCCGGTCCGACCCCTCCGCCCGCACCACCGTCGCTGCATTCGCTTGCTGCGCGCTCATGTCCGTCTCCGTCTCCCTCTCTCCAGGCTCCCTGTTCCCACCACCCGACACGCGATCCCGACCGCCCGACACCCGCTGGGGCGCCGATTCCACCCTGTCGCGGGTCGGCGACGTGCCTTTCGCCGACCTCCCAACTTCAAGCCTTCTGGTCTCTCTGGTCCCCTCGGCCCCCGGGGGCCGTGCCTTCAAACTACCGCGCCGACTGCCCCCGATACTCTCCAACGGGCAGGGGCCTGTCAACAGGAAAAATACAAGATGTTGGGGCCTTCGCCGAATTCACCATCAACATGAGGTGTTGACTGTACATTCCCACAGTATCTCCTCCGGGAGTCCACAGGAACGCCACAGGTTGTCCACAGGGCCCCCGGAATCCCGCCCGAAGCCCGGCTCCCCAGAGCGCCCGTTCAGGGAAATTCGGCTTGTCAAGACCCTTGATGGCACTTTTTCGGCGAATCGAACCCCCCCGGCCCGACCCCCCGCCGAACCCGCCCAAGCCGTGCGGGAATGCCAGGAATTTGGCCCGGGAGGACGGGAAGGATAGAGAGGATCCGGAGGTGGTGCAGATGGCGGCGGGCGGTTCGCAACCCATCCTGGAAGTTCGACACGTCTCGAAGCGCTACCGGGCGGCGAAACCGCTGTTCCGGGACGTGACCTTCGAGGTCCAACCCGGGGAGTTCGTCTACGTCACCGGGCCCTCGGGCTCCGGCAAGAGCACCCTGCTGCGGATGGTGTACCGCGCGGAAACCGCGGACACCGGCTCGATCCACTTCTGCGGCAAGGACGTGCTCGCGCTCTCCCCGCGCGCGATTCCGTTCCTGCGCCGCAACGTGGGCGTCATCCTGCAGGACTTCAAACTGATCCACGAGGAGTCGGTCTACGACAACATCTCCCTGGCCCTCGAGATCCTCGGCCTGCCCCAACGCGAGATCTACGACCGCGTCCGCCAGGCCCTCGACCGCGTCGGCCTCGCCGGCTACGAGGACGTCCGCGCCGCCGACCTCTCGGGCGGCGAACAGCAGCGCGTCGCCGTCGCCCGCGCCGTCGTCACCCGCCCGTCGCTCGTGCTCGCCGACGAACCCACCGGCAACCTCGACGCCGGCAACGCCGCGATGGTGATCGACCTGCTCGAGGAAGTGAACGCCGAGGGCACCACGGTGCTGCTGGCGACCCACGACAACATGCTGATCGCCGCGCGGCCCCACCGCACCGTGGCGCTCGTCGACGGCCTGGTCGACGAGATCACCCGCGGCCGCGCCGTGGAGGACGTGCGCTACCGCGGCGCGTCGCAGGAGGCGCTGCAGCCATGATGCACCTCGGCTACTACCTCCGCCGCACGTTCCAGGGGTTCCGCAACGAATGGACCACCAACCTGGCCACCGTGCTCACCCTCAGCGTCGCCTTCGTCCTGGTCGGCGCGCTGGCCACCGTCGCCGTGTCGCTCGGCGCACAGGTCGAACGCTGGGGCGGCGCGGACCAGTACCAGGTCACCGCCTACCTCAAGCCCGACGCCTCGCCCGCCGCCGCCGACCAGTTGCGCCGGGCGCTGGACGGGATGGCCGAGGTGCGGGCGGTGCGGTTCGTCCCCGGCACCGAGGCCCGCCAGCGGCTCGTCGCCGCCTTCCCCGAGGAATCCGCCGCCTGGGACGCGCTCGACGCCTCCTTCTTCCCCGGCTACGTCGAGATCGGCCTCGACCCCGCCGTCGCCGACGAGGACCACTACCGGATGCTCGTCGGCCGCATCGGCAAGCTCGAGATCGTCCAGGACGTCGAGACCCACGGCGACTGGTACGCCAGCGTGCTCGGGATCCATCGCGCCGCCCGCGTCCTCGCCTTCGCCCTCGGGTCGCTCGCGATCTTCGCCACCCTGTTCGTCGTCGCCCACACCATCCGCCTCAACTTCTACCGCCGGCGCCGGCAGGTCGAGGTCCTGCGGATGTGCGGCGCCACCCCGTGGTTCGTCCGCATGCCGTACCTGCTCGAGGGGCTGTTCGGCGCGCTGTTCGCCGCCGCGCTGGCCCTCGGCGCGATCACCCTGTTCGTCGAGGCGGTGCGCGACCGGCTGGTCGACGTCGCCCCGGTCCTGGGCAGCAGCCCCATCGAACACCTGCCGCCCGTGGCCTGGCTGGTGTTCCTCGGTACCGCCGCCCTGATCGGCCTCGGCGGCTCCTGGATGTCGGTCAACAAGGCGCTGCGGAGCTGAGCCGATGAAGCGGCACCACCACCGGCGGAACGCGACCACCACCACCACCCTGCTGCTGCTGTCGCTCGGGCTCGTCGCCGCCGCCGACGCCCAGCAGCTCCCGAGCCTCGGCCGCGTGCGCG
Source organism: uncultured Myxococcales bacterium (assembly GCA_964568275.1). Classification (GTDB taxonomy): domain Bacteria; phylum Myxococcota_A; class Polyangia; order DRWM01; family JAAZOP01; genus JAAZOP01. The sequence continues at coordinate 2,267 of CAZMRP010000079.1, read as the reverse complement.
GCACGCCGCTCCCCGGCCCCGCCCCCTTCGCCGTCGTCGCCCAACCTCCGCTGAGCCTCCCCGGCGCGTCGCCCGGCGTCACCCCCTCCTCGTGGGACGTGCTGCGCGAGGCCGAGGCCGAGCTGCAGCGTCGCGAGGAGGACCTCGAGCGGTGCCGCGATCGACTGGCCGGCGTCGACGAGGACCTCCGCCGGACCCAGGAACACCTGGCCCGCCTCGAGGCCGGCCTGACGGTGCTGCGCGACGAGGTCCTGCGCCGGATGGTCCTGCTCGACCGCGTCGGCCGCGGCGGCGCCGCGCGCCTGGTGCTCACCTCCCGCGATCCCGCCGAGGCCCGCTTCCGCTCGTCGCTGATCCGCCGCCTCGTGCGCGCCGACGCCGAGCTGGCCCGGCGCTACGCGGCGCTGCAGGGCGAGGCGGTCGCCATCCGGTTCCTGCTGGCGGAGAAGCTCGCCGGCCAGCAGGCGCTCGAACGGCAGCTCGAGGAGCGCCGCCGGCAGCTCGCCGACGAGGTCGACCGCCACCGCCGGTTCCTCTCGGCCCTCGAGCGGCCCTCGGCCGTCGCGGCCCTGGGCCTCGAGGCGCAGGGCGAGGTGCAGGGCCTCGCGCGGGCGCTCGGCCTGCGCCCCGCCGCCTACGACCCGGTTGCCGTGCGCAACACCGCCGCCGCCGCCCTCGACGTCCCCGCCTCGTACCCCATGCACGACGACGCGCTGCGCGGCGGGATCGTCGTCGAAGTGCCCGAGGGCACCCCGGTGGCCACGCCCGACGCCGGGACCGTGGCCTTCGCCGGCGTCCTCGCCGGCTACGGCCCCGCGGTGCTGATCCGCACCGCCGCCGGCGACGGCCTGCTGCTCGGACATCTCGACGCGCTCGACGTCGCCCCCGGCGAGGTCGTCCCCGCCGGCACCGTGGTCGGCCGCGCGGCCCCGGCCTTCTCCCCGCTGCTCCCCGGCCTGCTGGTCCACCGCGTCGGCGCCCCGATCTTCGAGTCCTGAACGCGTAACCAAGTTTTTGCAGACCCCGGCGCCGCCCCGGCCGCATAATCGGTCCATGAAGGCGCGCATCCTGGTGGTCGAGGACGAGGACCTGATCCGACGGGGACTGGTGGATGCCCTGACGCATCGCGAGTACGCCGCCCTCGGCGTCGCCGACGGCGAGGCCGCCGTGCGCGAGGCCAAGGCCGGCGGCTGGGACCTGATCCTGCTCGACGTCATGCTCCCCAAGCTCGACGGCTTCTCCGCCTGCGCGCGGCTCCGCGAGCTGGGGATCGGCACCCCCGTGCTGATGCTCACCGCCAAGGACGCCGAGGACGACAAGGTCCGCGGCCTCGAGGCCGGCGCCGACGACTACCTGACCAAGCCCTTCGGCCTCAAGGAGCTGATGGCCCGCGTCGAGGCGCTGCTGCGCCGCGCCCGCGGTCACGCCGCCCGCCCCGCCACCCTGCGCTTCGACGGCGCCGAGGTCGACCTCGGCCGCCGCGTGGCCCGCCACGGCGGTCGCGAGGAGCCGCTGACCGACCGCGAGGTCGACCTGCTGTGCTACCTCCACGAACGCGCCGACCGCGTGGTGACGCGCGACGAGCTGCTCCAGGCCGTCTGGGGCTACGCCGCCGGCGTCCAGAGCCGCACCGCCGACATCCACCTGGTCAAGCTGCGCAGGAAGGTCGGCGCCGACGCCGTCGAGACCGTGCGCGGCAAGGGCTACCGCGCCAAACCCGCATGAAGCGACGCCTGCCGTTCCTCGTCCCCGCCGCGGCCATCCTCGCCGCCGCCGCCGCCCTCGCCGGCTCCGCCTGGTACGGCCGCGCCGCCGCCCGCGAGGCCCGTCTCGAGACCGTCCGCGTCCGCGCCCACGAGGCGGTCGGCGACGTCGTCCGCCGGTTCGAAGGGCGGCTCGACGAGCTGGTCGCGCGCGAGTCCGAGCGGCCGTTCTACCTGTACCAGCACCTGTACAACCCGCCCGACGCCCTGGCGGCCCAGTTCGTCCTCCAGACCAGCCCGCTCGCCGCGCCGTCGGACCCGCTGGTCAGCACCTGGTTCGAGATCCTCCCCGACGGCCGCCTGTCGCTGCCCCAGGAACCGCCGGCAGGGCAGGGCGACGCGGCCATGCGCCGCACCGTGGCCAACGAGGTGCTCCCCGAGCTGCTCGCCCGGGTCCACCGCGCCCCGCCCCGCGAGCCGGTCGTCACCGTCGCGACGAACCTGCCGCCCGCCGCTCGGCCCGACCCCGTCGTCGCGCCGCCGAGCGAGGCGGACGAGCCGCCG
>CAZMRP010000078.1:0-12377 GCA_964568275.1 uncultured Myxococcales bacterium | reverse complement strand
GGCTCGTCGAGCCGATCCAGGGCGAGGCGGGCGTGGTGGTCCCCCCGGACGGCTACCTCGCGTGCTGCGCCGAGCTGTGCCGGAAGCACGACGTGCTGCTGATGCTGGACGAGATCCAGACCGGCTTCGGCCGCACCGGCAGGAAGTTCTGCTACGAACACGAAGCCGGCGTGAAGCCCGACGTGCTGATCCTCGGCAAGGCGCTCGGCGGCGGCGTCCTGCCCGTCTCCGCCGTCGTCGCCTCGAGCAAGCTGCTCGGGCTGTTCCGCCCCGGCGAACACGGCTCGACCTTCGGCGGCAACCCGCTGGCCTGCGCCGTGGCCCGCGAGGCGCTCAAGGTGCTCACCGAGGAAGGACTCGTCGAGCGGTCCGCGCGACTGGGCACCAGGCTGCTGGCCGACCTCCGCGCGATCAAGCACCCGCTGATCCAGGAGGTGCGCGGCAAGGGGCTGTTCGTCGGCCTGCACCTCACGAAGGCCGCCGGCGGCGCCCGCAAGTACTGCGAGCAGCTCAAGCAGGACGGGATGCTCTGCAAGGAAACCCACGACGACGTGATCCGCTTCGCTCCCCCGCTCGTGATCGAGGAGCGGGACCTCGACCTCGCCGTCGCCAAGGTCCGCAAGCTGTTCGCCTAGCCCGCCCCCCGCTCAACCGACGATCCGCACCGTGCCGTCCTCGGCGACGGCGACCTCGGTCCCGTCCCGCACGGCGTCGAGAAATCCCGCGCCCAGGCCGTCGACCGTGACGATCCGCACCCCGCACCAGATGTCGGCCAGCAGCACGCCCGCCGCCGCGAGCGAGTCGATCGGCTCGGAGAACAGCAGCGCGGCGGGAGCCATCCCGAGGTGCGCGGCGGTCTGCAACACCAGCCCGCCGCTGGTCGACCCGATCGTGCGGGGCAGGCAGAGGATTCGGCCGGCCAGCGGCCGCCCGTAGAGCTCCGGGTTGTCCGGGTCGCCGCCCCGCGCCGCGCGCGACCGGAGGACCAGGGCCTTGCGGTACGTGGCCAGCAGGTTGACCCCGCTCCGCGAAACCCGCACCGGCCCCGTCCGCACGCCCGGCAGCACCGCCCGCCCACGGAACGACGCGCCGCTCACGACCGTCCTCCCTCGAGCAGCAGCTCGAGCAGCTCGTCGTCCGGCAGGAACCGCGCGGCGGTGTAGGTCCGCAGCTTGCACGACGACGTCACCACGTCGCCCGACCGCAGCAGCGGATTGGCCAGGTACATCAGCGGGCAGAGCGTCGTCACCCGGGCCCCCGATTCGCGCAGCCGCCGGGTCGACGCGGCGTCGGCCCGCAACGCGCTCCGCACCGCCGGCGCCGTGCACAGCAAGGTCTCCACCGCCGGCTTCCGCCGCCGCCGCCGCGACAACCCGACCGCCAGCCGCTCGGTCCACCGCCGGAGCTGCTCGAGGCTCAGGTGCGGACAGCCGATGAAGCACCGGGTCGGCCGACGTCCCCGGCCCGCGACGCCGGCGAGCTCGCTCGACCGTCGCGCCAACCCGTCGTCGTCGATCGTGTCGGTCGGGCATCCCGCCGCCGGCCGCAGGGCGGGGTCGGCCCGCGCCTCGGGCGTCAGCCCCTCCGCGTGGAACAGGCCGACGGCCCCGCTCGCCGCCGCCGCCGCGCCGAGGTCCTTGAGGTAGTCGCGCAGCTCGGCGGCCCGACCGGGATCGAGGTGTCGCTCCAGGCCCGCAATCCACGGCACCGCGTCCTGGGCGATCCGGCCGACGGCGTCGCCGAGGAGCTGCGGATGGGGCAGGGCGCGGGTCCGGACCTCGATCCGCCGCGTCGGCCGTCGTCCCTCGTCGGTGAGCAGGCCGAAGCGCGGCGTGCGGCCCGCGACGTTGCACAGCAGGTCGATCCCGCCGCTGTTGCGGTTGGTCCGGGCGCCCAGCGCCGAGTTGGCGAAGACGACGGCGGACGACTCCGACCACGCCAGCACGTCGCCCGCCCGCGGCACGTTCCCCACCTCGGGCAGGTAGCAGGCGCACGAGAAGGCGTCCGGATCCCGCAGGCCCAGCTGCCGCAGCCGGGCTTCGTAGGACGACTGCTGCGAGTAGACGAAGCGGAACGCCAGCCGCGAGAGCCAACCGGTCGGGGTGCCCGCGAAGTCGAACGGCCGCGGGTCCACCGTGAACGGCCGCGGCACCGTCAGCCCCTCGGCGGCCAGCGATTCCACCATCGCCAGGTACGGCCTCGTGAACCCCGTGCCGAACGACATCACGAAGTGCGGCGCCCCGGTGATCTCGACGAGCCGGTCGGCTCCGAAGGCGTCGCCGTAGGCCACCACGGTGGCCAGGATCTTCTGCCAGGTCCGGCCCCGCCGGCCGTCCAGGATCGCGCGTTCGTCGTCGGTCAGCTCCACGTTCCGGTCCCCCGCCGTGTGCGAGCCGGATGCCTGCCGTCAGCCCGCGACCCGCGTCCGCTCCCGCCGCACCAGCTCGCCGAACCGGCGCATCGCCTCGTCGGCCCGCTCCGGGTCGAGCATGCTGAAGCTCGCGCGCAGCGCGTTGCGGCAGCCGCCCTGCGTCGAGAAGTGCGCGCCCGGCACCAGCACCACCCCCAGCGCCTCCGCGTCCTCCCGCAGCATCCGCTCCCCGTCGAACCCCGCCGGCAGGTCGAACCACAGGAACATCCCCGCCCCCGGCACCTGGAACCGCACGTCCTCCGGCAGGTGGCGCCGCGCGCCGGCGACCATCGCGTCGCGGTTGCGCCGGTACAGCTCCACGTTGGCCCGGATGCGCGCCAGCAGCCCCTCCGGCCCGTCGGCCCGCAGGTACGCCGCGAGCAGCGCCTGCGCGAAGCTGCTGGTGTGCAGGTTGCTCGCCTGCTTGTGCAGCACGATCGCCCGCATCGCCGCCGCGGGCCCCGAGGCGTACCCGAGCCGCAGCCCGGGACACAGGATCTTCGAGAAGCTGTCGAGCCGCACCACCAGCTCGGGCGCCAGCGACTGGAGCGTCGGCGGCCGCGCCGCCTCCTCGAGCTGCACCAGCTCGTACGGGTCGTCCTCCAGGATCGGGATCCCGTGGCGTCGCGCCGTCTCGCACAGCTGCCGCCGCCGCGGCTCGGAGAGCGTGACGCCCGCCGGGTTGTGCCCGCTGGCGATGGTGTAGATGAAGCGCGGCAGCGGCTCGCCGCGCGCCGCCCGCCCGTCGAGCAGCTCGGCCAGCAGGTCCGTGCGCATCCCCTCGGCGTCGAGCGGCACGGCGACGAACCGGTCGGTGAACGACCGGAACGCCGCCAGCGCCCCGGGATACGTCGGCTCGCAGACCAGCACCTCGTCGCCCTCGTCCAGCAGCAGGTCGGCCAGGATGTACAGTCCCTCCTGGCTGCCGTTGAGCACCGCCAGCCCGCCCGCCGGCAGCTCGACCCCGTCCTTGAACCGCTGCCAGGCCACGAGCCGCTCGAGCAGCGCCGGCAGCCCCTCGGTGGCGCCGTACTGCGTCGCCCGCTCCAACTCGGTCCCCTCGAGCACCAGCGGCGGGCCGCCGCCGGCCAGGTCCACCTGCACGCGGGCGAAGGCGAACGTCCGCGGGTTCGGGTAGCCGCCGCCGAGCGACAGCATTCCCGGCAGCCCCATGTACTTCACCAGCTCGCGGATCGCGGAGGGACGCCGCCGTTGCGCGCGCGACGAGAGCCGGAACGGGTCGTTCATCGCATCCTCCTTCGGAGTCGGAGCCGGGCGGAAGGCGGGACACACGGCCCGGCGCGCGCTCAGTACTCGTCGGCCAGCCGCACGTCCGGCGAGGTCGCCTCGCCCAGGATCTCGTACAGCCGCAGATGGCCGGTCTCCCCGCCCGTGACCGCCAGCCGCTGCCCGGCGTTGAAGTCGGAGGCCAGCATCCACTCGCGCCGCCGCGCCGCTCCCTCGAACGTCCGCCACGGCGCCGGGTCGGCCGACCGGAACAGCCGGAACCGCTCGTTCCAACCCAGGCCGATGTAGCCCCCGGGCACCTGCGGGAACGGGTACAGCCCCAGCAGCGACGCCTCGCCCTCGCCGCCGGCCCGTTCGAACGGGATGCAGAGCTTCTTGCGGTCCAGCAGCGGGCGGACGCAGGCCGCGGGGCCGTTGGCCAACGGTCCGCCCAGCCACCAGGCGCGGCACGGGCCGTCGGTCGCCAGCAGGTACGCGCAGCCGCGGTAGTCTCCCGCCAGCACTCCCTGCCGCTCGGGCGACGGCAGCAGGGACACGATCGCGAAGTCGCGGTCGCGCTGGAACTGGATCTGCCGCAGCACCAGCTCCTTGACCTTCCAGGTGCGCCCGTCGCCCGCCGCCAGCCGGCCGCTCCGCGTCTGGGCCAGATCCCAGGCCGCGAACTGGCCGTCGGCCCCGCCCGAGATCAGCAGCGGCGGGTCGCCCGGCACGAACGCCAACGCCCGCACCTCGTCCAGGTGCCCCGTCGGCACCAGTTCCTTGGGGTCGGATTCCCACGGCGCGTGCATGCCGCGGAACACCGTGACCGCCTGCCCGGGCGCCTCGAGGTCCCACACGAAGACGTCGCCGGCCCAGTTGCCGGCGGCCAGCCGCCGGCCGTCGGGCGAGACGGCCAGCGCCAGGATCCCGCGGCTCTCGTCCGGCGATCCGGGCGGCTCGAGCGTTCCGAGGTTCGAGCCGTCGGCCACCTTCCACCAGCCGACCGTCCCGTCCAGCGACCCGGAGAACAGCTCCGTGCCGTCGGGCCGGAAACGCAACGCGCGAATCGGGGCCGTGTGCGCCGCGATCGAGCGGTCCGCCGCCCCCGGGTCGAACCGCCGCTCGCGCAGGCCGACGAACCGGATCAGGTAGCGGCCGTCCACCGACTCCTCGCCGCCGAACGCGACGAGCGACGCGTCGGGGGCCAGCGCCACCGCGCGGATCGGCGGCCGGTCCGCGGGTCCGGCGTCCCCGGCGTCGTCGTGCAGCTCCTGCGGACCCGCCGCGGGCAGCTGCGGCGGCCGGTACACCAGCGCCACCACGCCCAACACCACGAGCAGCACCAGCAGCGTGAGCAGGCAACCGCCCGACCGGATCCAGCTCGGCCCCGCGTCCCGCTCGACCTTCGCGGCCTTCGCGGTCGCGACCCTCGCCGCCGGCTCGGCCGGCGCCTCCGGCGCGGGCCGCTCCCCCCCGGCACCCGGGGCGCCCTCCTCCGGCTTCGTCGCCGTCTCCTCCGCCCCGGTCCGGGGCGGGGTCTCCTCCGGCCGCTCGTCGCTCATCGCTTCGCTTCGCTCCGTTGCGGCTCCGCCCACGGGCCCACCCCCGCGGCGCAGTCGTCCTGCGCCTGGGCATAGTCGTCCGGGTTGCCGATGTCCATCCAGTAGCCGGCCCAGTGGAACCGGCAGACCTTCTCCCCCGCCCGCAGCAGCTTGAGCACCAGGTCGGGGAAGTCGAGGTACTCGCCGCGCGGGATGTGCGCGAGCACCCGCGGCTCGTAGACGTACACCCCCATGCTGACCTCGCTCGACAGCTCCGGCTTCTCGCGGTACCCCCGTACGACCCCCTGCTCGTCGACGTCGATCAGGCCGTACGGCAGCTGCGTGCGGCGCGCGTAGGTCGCCAGCGTCAGGATCGCGCCCTCGCGCCTGTGGTGCGCCACCATCGCCGTCAGGTCGAGGTCGGTCACCAGGTCGCCGTTGGTGGTCAGGAACGTGTCGTCCAGCCCCTCCACCGCCGCCAACGGACCGGCCGTGCCGCCGGGCTTCTCGTCGCGCACGTAGCGGAAGGTCACGTGCCGCTTCAGCTCCTCGCGGCTGTCGAGGTACGCCTTGAGCAGCTCGGCGAGGTAGTCCACGCACAACACGACCTCGGTCACCCCGTGCCGGATCAGGTAGCGCACCAGGTGCTCGATCACCGGCCGGTCGCCGATCGGCGCCAACGGCTTGGGAAAGACGACCGAGAACGGCCGCAGCCGCCGGCCCTTGCCCCCCGCGAGGATCACCGCCTTCATGGCGGCCGCACTCTATACGCACCCCCCGAGGGGCGCAACCGGCCGCCGGAACGGACTCCGCCCGGCGGCCGGGCCGTGCTATCCTGGACGCAACGACCGGCGCTGCGGCCGCGATGCGGTCGCCGACGGAGGCGCCGATGGGGAAGGTCGTGACGCGGATCAAGCTGACCAACTTCGTGGACCTCGAGCGCGCGCGGCTGGGCGAACTGCCGCCCGACCGGGTACGGACCGCCGAGGTCGACGCGCTGGTGGACACCGGCGCGACGATGCTGGTGTTGCCGGCCCAGGTCGTCCGGCAGCTCGGCCTGCGGGAGCTCGACCGCCGTCGCGTGCGGTACGCCAACGGCTCCGTCGGGGTCGTTCCCGTCGTCACCGGATTGCAGGTCGAGATCCTGGGACGCTGGACCGGCTGCGATGCCCTGGTCGAAGCCGAGGGCACCACCCCGCTGCTCGGCCAGATCCCCTTGGAGGCGCTCGACCTGGTCGTGGACCCGACGAACGGGGACGTCCGCGTGAACCCCGAGCATCCCGATGCTCCGCTGCTCGACCTGCTCCACGTGGCCTGACCGCCGCCACCATCGTCGCGCCCTCGTGCCTCCCCCCTCCACCGCGGACCCCCCAGCGCGCGCCCGCCGCGTCCGAGGTCGTGTCCGCGCCGACAGGACGTCGCGGGCCCGCCCCGCCGCTCGACCTGCGGCGCGCCTCGTGATCGCCGCCCCTAGCCTCTTCCTTCTCCCCTCCGCTTCGGATATGAGGGGTCCGCCATGGAGCGCCAGACTCCCGCCGCCGCCGCCGCCGAAGGCTTCGACCCGTTCGTCTCGGTGATCATCCGCTCGAAGGACCGCCTGCCGAGCGTCGCGGAGCTGCTGGAGCGGGTGTTCCGGCAGAGCTACCGCAACTTCGAGGTCGTGATCGTCGATTCGAGCACGCGGGCCACGGAGGACGACTGGGCGCCGATCCGGAAGCTCGACGACGGCCGGCTGCGCATCGTCCGGACCCCGCCGCGCGGCTGCCCCGCGGCGGCCAACGCCGGCGTCGAGGCGGCCCGCGGCGAGCTCCTGGTGTTCATCGACGACGACGACCTGCCGTTCGGCGACGACTGGCTGTGGTGCCACGTCCGCAACTTCCGCGACCCGCTCTGCCTGGGCGTCAACGGCTACCTCGTCTTCCCGGCCGCGCACCGCGCGCCCGAAGGCAGCGTGCTGCAGCGGTTCCGCTACCGGCTGCTGCTGGCCCACGGCCCGTTCAAGGAGCCGTACTGCTTCGCCTACGACGACCGGCGCAAGGTCGGCATCGACTACCTGATGGGCGGCAACGCCTCGATCCGCCGCGACGCCGCGCGCCTCGGCGGCGGCTGGGACGAGTACCTCGACTACCACGACGAGCACTCGCTGTTCCTGCGCCTGCACAAGCGCAAGCCGCCCGGCTCGTACCTGGTCTACGACCCCGATGCGAAGATGGAGATCCGCAAGGACATCCCGGGCGGCCTGGACGCGCGCTTCTCGGGCGAGACGCTGCACCGCATCGACACGCTGGCCAAGTACTTCCTGTGGACCGTGGGCCGCGAGTACCCCGCGCGGATCTGGCCTCTCGTGCCGCTGTTCGTGCCGTACTTCGCGTACCTGGCCGGCACGGCCGGGTTCGAGCTGGCCGCGGATCGCCCGGTGAGCCGCGCGCTCGAGACCCTGCGCGCCGTCGCCTACTCCCCCGTCTCCCTGGCCCGTCACGCCGTCGCCCGGCGCCCCGCGCCCCACGACGGCTTCGCCCCCGAGCCGCAACCGAGCTCCGGCTGTCGCGCCGAGCGCGAGTGAGGATGACTGCGATGCGCAAGACCCCGCGCCCCCGGGCGCCGCTCCCCGCCGCCCCGCCGTCCGCCGACATCGCCGTCGTCGGCCTGGGCTACGTCGGCATCACCGTCGCCGCCGCCTTCGCCGACCGCGGCGTCCGCGTGCTCGGCATCGAGAAGCGCCCGGAGGTCGTCGCCCTGCTGCGCCGCGGCAGGTGCCACATCTTCGAGCCCGGCATCGACGCCGTGCTCCAGCGCACGATCGGCCGGCGGCTGCACGTCACCGCCGAGTGGCCCGAGCGGCTGCCGGGGATCGTGGTGGTCTGCGTCTCGACCCCGGCGAACCTCGAGACCCGCACGCCCGACCTGCGCAACATCACCGACACCGCCGACGAGCTGGCCCGCCGGCTCCCCCCGGACGGCCTGGTGATCGTCCGCTCCACCGTCCCCGTCGGCACCTCGCGCAAGCTGGTGCTCGAACGGGTCCGCCGCGCCCACCCGCGGGCCGGCCTGGCGTTCTGCCCCGAGCGCACCGTGCAGGGCGCGGCGCTGATGGAGCTGCGTTCGCTGCCGCAGGTGATCGGCGCCATCGACGAGGACTCCGCCGCGCGCGCCGCCGCCCTGTTCCGCCGCCTGACGAAACAGGTCGTGCTCGTCCCCAATCCCGAGACCGCCGAGATGGTCAAGCTGATCAACAACTGCCACACCGACCTGCTGTACGCCTTCGGCAACGAGGTGGCGCTCCTAGCCCGGACGCACGGCGTCGACCCGCTGGAGGTGCTCCGCGGGGCGAACCAGGACTACACCGTGCGGACCAAGGGGGTCGCCGTCGTCCGCCCGCGGATCGCGATTCCCGGCTACGTCGGCGGCGGCTGCCTGTCCAAGGACCCCTACCTGCTGCTGCAGTCGCTCGGCGAGCGGCCCCCCGAGAAGTCGCTGGTCTTCGCCGTGCGCGAGCTGAACGAGTCGATGCCGCTGCGCGCCGCGGCCGACGTGCTGCGCCTGCTGCGCGGCGCCGGCAAGGACCCGGCCCGCAGCCGCGTGCTGGTCTGCGGCTTCGCCTACAAGGGCAAGCCCGAGACCGACGACCTGCGCGGCACCCCCGCCACCCCGTTCGTCCAGGCCCTCCGCGGCCGCGTCGGCAAGCTGCTGGGCCAGGACTACAAGGTCGCCGCCCCGGATGTCGCCGCCTTCGGCGTCGAGCCGGTCCGGCTGGCCGCGGGCCTCGCGCGCGCCGACGCCGTCGTGCTGCTCAACGACCACCCGCGCTACCTGCGCGACCTGACCCCCCGTCGCCTCGCCGCGGCCAGAACCCCCGTCGTGGTGTATGATTCGTGGCGCATCCTGCGCGGCACCGCGATCCCCGCGCTGCCGCAGGTGCGCTACGCGGGACTGGGTCATGAAGGGTGAACGGATCCTGCTGACCGGCGGCGCGGGCTTCATCGGCCTCGCGCTCGCCCGCCGCCTCGCCGACGCCGGCTCGCGGCTCACCGTCCTCGACGACCTGTCCCGCGGCCGCCGCGACGCCGAGGCCGAGGCGCTGTTCGCCCGACCCGACGTCCGCTTCGTCCAGGGCGACCTGTGCGACCCCGGCCTGCTCGACCGCGCCGGCGGCCCCTTCGACACCATCGTCCACCTCGCCGCCGTGATCGGGATCCAGGTCTCCGAACGCGAGCCGGTGCGCGTGCTGCGCACCAACGCCCTGACCACCATCCACGTCGTCGACCACTGGCTGGCCCACGGCGGCCGGCTGCTGTTCACCTCCACCAGCGAGGTCTACGGCGGGCTGCTCGGCGCCGTCCCGCTCCCCGTCCCCTCCGCTGAGACCGTCCCCGTCGGCGTGCGCGACACCTCCATCGCCCGCTACTCCTACGCCGCCTCCAAGATCTTCGGCGAGACCCTCGTGCTCCAGGCCGCCCGCGCCCACGACCGCCGGGCCCTGGTGATCCGGCCGCACAACGTCTACGGCCCGCGGATGGGCTGGAACCACGTCGTCCCCCAGCTCAGCCTGCGCGTGCTGCGCGGCGAGAACCCGTTCCGCATCTTCGGCGCCGACGAGACCCGCGCCTTCTGCCACGTCGACGACTTCACCCGCGCCCTGCAGTTGCTGCTCGAACGCGACGCGACCGGCCTGTTCCACGTCGGCACCGACCGCGAGACCCCGATCCGCGAGCTGGCCCGCCGGCTGTTCGACGTCGCGGGGTTCCACCCCGAGACCGTCGACGCGCCGTCGCAGCTCGGCTCGCCGCCCCGCCGCTGCCCCGACCTCGCCAAGCTGCGCGCCGCCACCGGCTACACGCCCGAGGTGCCGCTCGAGCGCGGCCTGGCCGAGACCTTCGCCTGGTACAAGCGACACGCCGAGGAACACCCGGAGGACCTGAAGCTCGAGGCCACGCCCTAGGGCGGGGAAGGGGGTCGAAGATGCTCGCTGCGCTGCGCCTGTTCCTGCTCCTCGGCACCTTGCTGCTCGTCGGCTCCGCCTGCGCCGACGACCCCGCCGAATGCCCCGAGCCGTGCCTCGCCGGCCAGCGCTGCTACTACGGCGCCTGCGTCCCGCTCCACGACGCCGGGGACGAGGACGCCGCCGGGGAGTAGCTCCGCCCGCCCTCACGCCGCTGTGGTATCATCGCCCCGGAGGACGCCATGACGTCGTTCCGGGCATTCCTGGCCGAACGGGGACTCCTGCCGACCGACGCGCTCGCGCGCGCCGTCCGGCACCAGCAGGCCCACGGCGGAGACCTCGCCCTCAACCTGCTCGAGACGGCCGCGGTCGACGAGCCGACGCTCGCCGGCTTCCTGAGCGGATTCCACCAGCTTCCCGCGAGCACGCTCCACGAGATCGAATCCGCCCCCGGCGCGGCGACCGACGCCCTGCCGCGGGCCCAGGCGCTGCGCTATCGCATCTGCGCCGTCGGCCTGAGCGGCGAACGGCTGGTGGTCGCCGCCGACCGGACCCTCGAGCCGACCGAGCTGGCCGATCTGCAGCAGGCCTGCGGCCGGTACGTCGAGCCGCACATCGCCACGCCGGTGGCCGTGGCGCGGGGGCTGCGCGTGCAGTTCGGGGTCGAGATGTCGGACCGGCACCGGGCGGCCGTCGAACGGCTCCGGGACGCGGACCGCACCGCCGTCTCCACCACCCCCGCCATGGTCTTCGCCGAGCCGGAGCCGGCGCCGGAACCGGAGCCGGAAACGCTCGAGGTCGACCCGCCCCCGCCGCACCACGGCCGGAGCCTCGACCGCACCGGCGAGACCCTCGACGGCAAGTACCGCCTCGCCCGGCTGCTCGGCGAAGGCGGCCTCGGCGCCGTCTACGAGGCGCACCACGTGGCGATCGACCGCCGCTACGCGATCAAGGTCCTGCATCACGAGGTGGCACGCGACCAGGAGCTCGTCGCGCGCTTCCACCACGACCCGCAGGCCGCCGCCGCCACCGGCCATTCGGCCATCGCCGACGTCTACGACGTCGGGCTGACCGCCGACGGCGCGCCGTTCCTGGTCGAGGAGTACGTCGGCGGCGCCGGACTCTCGGCCTACCTGCGCGAGGGCAGCCGGCTCGCCGTGGGGTGGACGGTCGAGGTGCTGATCCGGGTGCTGTCGGCGCTGTCCGCCGCCCACGGCAAGGGGATCCTCCACCGCAACCTCAAGCCGTCCAACGTGCTGGTCGTCCAGGAACCCGGCGCGCCGCCCGAGGTGCGACTGGTGGACTTCGGCGGCTCGGCGATGGTCCGGTTCAGCGAATCGGGCCTGGTGCGCACCGGCCTGGTCGCCCGCCGCGCCTTCCGCGACGGCCGGCTCGTCGGCACCCCAAGGTACCTGGCGCCCGAGCAGATCGCCGGGGACGTCGAGCTCGATGCGCGGGCCGACCTCTACGCCGTCGGCGCGGTGCTCTACGAGTGCGTCACGGGGCGCGCGCCGTTCGAGGACCCCGACCCGCAGCGGCTGGCGATGCGCGTGCTCTCCGACCGGCTGGCGCGGCCGATCGAACGCAACCCGTCGATCCCGCTGGGGCTCGACCTCGCGATCCTGCGCGCGCTGGCCCGCGAGCGCTCGGAACGGTACCGCACCGCCGACGAGCTGATCCGCGACCTCGCGCCGTTCGTCCCGGCCCGCGTCCGCGCCCGCCTCGGGCTGACCGAGGACGAGCCGACGCGCATCTACGAGGGCGACGGTCGCGAACGGCGCTCGCTGCCGCCCCGCGGGCCCGTCACCGTCGTCGAACCGCGCGCCCGCACGTTCTCCTGGAGCGCCTTCGTCGCGCTGCTTTCCCTCGCCGCCGTCGCCGTGACCATCGCCTGGCTGCGCCCCTGGGAGCGCGCCGGCCAGGCCGCGTCGACCCCGACCGCCGCCCCGGTCGCCCCCGCGCCCGCCGTCGCCGCGGACCCCGACCCGTCCGAGGTCTCCGCGCTGCCGGCCGAGCGGGACTGGGTCGTGATCTCGGTCACCGGATTGCCGCCCGACGCCGTCGCGCTCTACGACGGCGCGCCCGTCCCGTCGCTGCCGCTGGTGGCCAAACGCAGCTTCGGCGCGGTCACCTTCGAGGTCCGGGCGCCCGGCCGGGAGCACTACAAGCGGCTGGTCGTGCCGGACCGCGACCAGCAGGTCGACGTGACGATGCCGCCGCGAGACGGCGAAGCCCCCGCGGCCCCGCCGCCCCCGCCGCC